>JALYTU010000562.1 GCA_030854125.1 Actinomycetota bacterium
AGCTTCTCCTCGGCGCGGCGATTTCCCGCCTCCAACGCCTGCTGCATCTGGACCGCGCAAACCAAGGACTGGGCAGCGCTGTCGAACACCACCATCAGCCCATGCGCGAGGGGTTCTTGACCTCCCGTCCCGCGGTGCGCTCGAGCACGCCCCACAGCAGCCCGAAGTGCTCCGGGCGGAACTCCTCCGCGGCCTCGGGGCCGAAGCGGTCTGCCATCGCCGTCGAGCCCACCAGATCGGTCATCAGGACGGCGACCATCTCGGTTGCGGTGGTGGCGCTCACCAGACCATCATCCACGCATCCGCACGTCGCCGCAACGACCCAACGGCTTACTCACGTCGCCCTCGGCTCGCCCAGGCGCCAGAGCGGGCTCTGACCGACACGCCTGCTTGACGAGCGTTGCGAGCGCCAGCCTGTCCCAAGACCAGGCTTGTGCTCAGGACGAGACGCAGGCGCTCGACCGGATCCTCGTCGCGCTCTCGCTTACGAGCAAGAGGAGTGTAGGCGCCGCCTGAATACTGGTCCATCTGCGCCGGTCTAAAAGTGGTCCACCGCGGCGCGTGGCCGGAGTCGTCCGGCCGGACCGTTGATCCTGGCTCGATCTGAGAATCGAGACCGGAGGAAGGCGTTGCTTGACGTGGAGCAGTGGGCGCAGATCAGGCGGATGAAGCATGTCGAGGGCCTCTCCCAGCGCGAGATCCGCCGCCGCACGGGGCTTCACCGTGACACGATCCGTCGGGCGCTTGAGGCGCCGAAGCCGCCGGGCTATGGTCCGCGGCCGAGGCGAGCCTCAAAGCTCGATCCGTTCCTTGCGATGATCGAGGAGCTGCTGGCGGACGAGCCCAAGCTGTCCGGGGTGCGGATCCGGGAGGAGCTCGAGCAGCAGGGTTATGAGGGCTCAAAGACGATCCTCGACGATCTGCTGCGCGAGCTGCGTCCCCGTTTCCTGCCGCCGCCCCGGAGCTTCCAGCGCACCCGCTATCGCCCTGGTGAGCTGGCACAGTTCGATCTCTGCGAGCCTCGCTCACCGATTCCGGTCGGCTATGGGCAGACCCGCCGCGGCTATGTCGTCACCTGTGAGCTGCCCTATTCGCGCGCGTTCGCCGGCGCGCTCGTGTTCTCCAAGGAGTTCTCAGACATCGCGTTCGGGATGACGCGTTGTCTTTCGCGGCTCGGCGCCCTGCCGGGGAAGCTCGTGTGGGACCGCGAGGGCGCGATCGCCCCGCTCGGGCGCCCGACACAGGGCTTCCTCGCGTTCTGCGGTGAGCTTTCGCTCGGCTGGGTCATCCTCGACGCGGGCGACTGCCAGGCCAAGGGCGCACTGGAGCGCTCCCACCGCTTCCTGCACGGCAACTTCGAGGCGGGGCGGCGGTTCGCCAATGCGCTCGATTTCCAGGACCAGCTGGACCGCTGGTGTGAGCGCATCAACACGCGCGCGCACCGAACGACGCGTGCGGTGGTCGCCGAGCGTTTGGCGCAGGAGCGAGCGCAGATGCGGATGCTGCCCGCGCTCATGCCCGACACCGACCGGCGCTTTGTGACGCGCGTCCCGGCGCAGCCGTATTTGCGCCTCGATCGCAACGACTACTCGCTTGACCCGCGCCTGGCTGGCCGCCGCGTCGAGGTCCGCGTCAGCCAGAGCGAGGTCAGCGCGGTCGCGCTCGACACCGGCGAGCTCGCCGCCAGCCACGCTCGCGTCTTCGCCGGCGGCCTCGCGTTCACCGACCCCGCCCACCAGAGCGCGCTTGATGAGCTGCGCGGCGAGCGCCGCCGCCGGCCAGAGCCCGAGGTTGAGCGCCGCCCGCTCACGCGCTATGACCGACTGATCCCGGCATGAGCAAGACCTCTGAGCTCTCCCACCTGTTCTCCGCGCTGAAGGCACCAGCGGCCGCGCGGGCACTCCCGGCACTCGCGCAGCGGGCGCGCGAGGAGGACTGGTCACACGAGCGCTTCCTCGAGGCCGTGCTCTCGACCGAGGTCTCCTCGCGCGAGTCCCACGGCGGCGAGGGTCGCATCAAGGCCGCGCGCTTCCCGGCCAGAAAGACGCTCGAGGAGTTCGACTTCACCTTCCAAAGGTCGGTCAAGAAGCAGGTGATCGAGCACCTCGGCCAGCTCGACTTCCTGCATGGGAAGGAGAACGTCGTGCTGCTCGGCCCGCCCGGCACCGGCAAGACACACCTCGCGATCGCGGTCTCGATCCGCGCCTGCCTGGCCGGCCAGCGGGTCGCGTTCGCGACCGCGACCGAGTGGGTGGCAAGGCTCTCAGAGGCCAAGCGCCAGAACACTCTCGACGCCGAGCTGCGGCGCCTGTCCTTCATCCCGCTGCTCGTGGTCGACGAGGTGGGCTACATACCGTTCGACCCCGAAGCCGCCAACCTGATGTTCAGCTTGGTCTCCGCCCGCTACGAGCGCGCCAGCATGATCATCACCTCCAACAAGCCGTTCAGTGCCTGGGGCGAGATCTTCGGCGACGAAGTGACGGCCGTCGCGATGATCGATCGGCTCGTCCACCACGCCGAAATCCTCTCCCTCAAGGGCGACTCCTACCGCCTGCGCGACAAGGACCTCGGTGCGCGCCGGAGCGCCGAGCCGGCCGAAATCGCCTGAGCAATCTACCCGCGGCCCTCTCGCCAAGGGCCGCAGAGCGGCTCAGGCAGCCTCGTTATGCAGCTCAGCTCGCCAAAACGGCCGGGACTCCCGGCTTGGCCTGCTTCAGCGCCTCTGTCGAGCCTGCAGCCAGGCAACGCGAGAGGGAGAGATCGAGCAGGGGGTGCATTTTCAACCGGCAAGGGGGTCAATTTTCAACCGGCGCCGCTGTCCGGGCATCACCCGCAAGTGGCCCACTTTTCAACCGGCGAAACCGGCCCACTTTTCAACCGGCTGTGTAG
>JALYTU010000563.1 GCA_030854125.1 Actinomycetota bacterium
GGTTGCGGGCCGACGCTTGCGCGACCGAGTGCACGTCGGTGGGCGACTCGAGCAATGAGCGGGTGACGAACCGGAGTCCGGCCGGCCCGGTGAGCAGCTCCTGGGCGACGTCGGCCTCGATCCGGTAGCAGACCGTGTCCTCGGCGGTGCGGGCCTCAAAGCCGGGAGGAAAGCCGGACAGCATTGAGGCGTGTCCGAACGGCTCGCCGGCGCCGAGCAGGTCGAGCACGCGGCCGTCGGAGACGATCTCCACTGCGCCGGAGCGGATGATCCTCAGGTGCTGCAGGGGGCCCGTTCCCTGGGCGAAGATCGTCGTCTGCGCGGGCAGGCGCTCGAGCTCGACGGCCGCCGCCACATGTTGCACGGTCGTCTCGGACAGCGTCGCGAACAGCGGCTGGGCGCGCAGGAACTCGGCGGCGGCGAGGACGTCCTCGCCGCTCATCCCGTGCACCTCAGACCGAGGCGGCGGGCGCCCGCGCGCCGGCGTCTGCGGCGATCATCTCGGCGCACTTCTCCCCGATCATCATCGTCGTGATGCACGGGTTGATCGCGGGCAGGAAGGGCAGGATCGAGCCGTCGGCGATCCGCAGGCTCTGGATCCCTCTGACGCGCAGCCGCGGATCGACGACCACCATCGGATCGGAGTCGGGGCCCATCTTGGCCGTGCACGCTGGGTGATAAACGGTGTTGTGGGTCCGATGCATGTAGTCGACGAGCTCGTCGTCTGACTGCGCGTCGGGGCCCGGCGCCAGCTCGGCCCCTGCCCACGGCGCCATCGGCGACTGGGCGACGATCTGGCGAGCGAGGCGGATCCCGTAGCTCATCACGCGCTCGTCATGCCCGTCGGGATCGGTGAAGTAACGGGGATCGACGCGGGCGCGGTCGCGATAGTCCGTCGATCGCAGTCGGACGGTGCCCCGCGAGCGTCCGCGACAGACGTTCGGGGTCAGGCAGAAGCCGTTCTCGGTGGTGGGATACCCCCAGCGAGCGGTGTTCATGTCAAACGGCACCGAGCCGTAGTGCATCATCAGGTCAGGGCGGTCCAGACCCTCCTCGGAGGTCGAGAACAGCCCGATCTCCCACCACTGGGTGGAGTGGCGGATCATCGGCTGCCTCGCGTCCCACTGGACGATGCCCTCGACGTGATCGTCGAGGTTTGAGCCGACCCCGGGCGCGTCGACGACGGTCTCGATGCCGAACTCCTGAAGGTGCTCGCCGGGTCCGATGCCCGACAGCATCAGCAGCTTGGGGGTGTCGATCGCGCCGGCGGAGAGGATCACCTCGCGCCGCGCCCGCACCGAGGCCTGGGTGAGCAGGTCCGGGGTCAGGTACTCCACGCCGGTCGCCCGGCCACCGTCGAGCACGACCCGCTTGACCCAGCAGCCGGTCCGGATCTCGAGGTTCGGGCGCGAGCCGGTGATCGGGTGCAGGTAGGCGTGGGAGGCCGACATGCGCGTGTTGTCGGCCGAGGAGTTGATCTGAAACCAGCCCGCGCCGTTGGTCACCGTGTGACCCTCGTTGAAGCGGCGGGTCGGCAGCCCGGCCTGCGCGGCGGCCTGGAGCAGCGCCACCCCGCATGGATCCTCCGGCGGGACGGTGCGGATGTTGACCGGGCCCGAGCGGCCGTGGTGCTCGCCGGGCCCGTCGTTGGTCTCCAGCCGCGTGATCAGCGGCCAGCACTCCGCCGAGCTCCAGCCCTCACAGCCGGTCGCGGCCCACTCGTCGAGATCCTCCTTGGGCGTCCAGAAGGCGATGCACGAGTTGTGCGACGAGCAGCCGCCGAGCACCTTGGCCCGGGCGTGGCGCAGGAAGCTGTTGCCCTTCTCCTGGGGCTCGACCAGGTAATCCCAGTCATAGCCCGAGTCCAGCAGGTACATCCAGTCCTCCAGCCGCAGGATCGATTGATCATCGACGTCGGAGGGCCCGGCCTCGAGCAGCAGCACCGACACCGACGGGTCCTCGGACAGACGGGCGGCGAGTACGCAGCCGGCGGTCCCGCCGCCGGCGATCACGTAGTCGAACTCGCCGGCATCGTTCACGGCGCGGCCTCGCCCAGATGGACCCTCTCGCCGGGCAGCGTCGCCACCTCGGCACGGTGCTCGGCCAACACGGCGTCGCTCTTGTGCCGCTGGACCAGGAAGTAGTACAGCGACCCGACGATGAACGAAGCGCCGATGAATTCGTAGGCACCGAAGCGGAAGTACCACTTCGTCCCGTACACCGCCGCGCGCGGCCAGGCGATCTCAAAGGCGATCACGGTCCCGTAGACGACGGCGAACAGGTTGACCGGCAGTCCCCAGCGCCCGAGGCTGAAGTAGGGGCCGTGCTCGGGGCGTGGCCATTCGCCGTGCAAGCGCCGACTGAGCATCGATCCCGTAACCGCCAGATACGGGAGGTAGAACATGATGATCGCCACCGAGGTCAGGGTCAGGAATGCCGACTGGTTGGCGATGTTGACGGCCAGCAGGATCAGCGACATGACGCCGACAAACAGCGCCGGCACGATCGGGACCCGAGCGCGCCCGGACACCCGGGCCAGGTGCGAGCCGAACGGAAGGCGTCCGTCACGAGCCATCGAGAACAGCATCCGGATGCAGGCCGTACACACCGCCAGAGTGCAGACGGTGATGGCGAGCGCCGCGTCGATCAGGAATACGTTGCCGGTCGTGCTGCCAAGTGCCTGTTTGACGATGTAGGGCAGGCCCAGGAGGCTGATGTTCTTGTCGTGGATGTTCTTGACCGCCATCAAGGCGAACAGGATCAGTAGGCCGCCGATGATCGCCGCCGTGATCAGCGCGCGGATGATCGCCGGTGGCGCCGCCCGACGGGGATCGTTGGTCTCCTCCGCCAGCGTGCCGGCAGTATCGAAGCCGTACATCACGTAG
>JALYTU010000564.1 GCA_030854125.1 Actinomycetota bacterium
CCGGGTCACTGCGGCGCGACTGCACGAGGCAGGGATCACCACTGTCGGTCAGGTGGCGGCGTTGCGCGAGGAGGACCTGGTCGAGATGCTCGGCCGCGCGTCGGGACGCCATCTGCACGCGCTGGCGCACAATCGCGATCCGCGGCCGGTACGGCCGCGCGCGCGGCGACGGTCGATCGGCGCTCAGCGTGCGCTCGGCCGGCGGCCCCGAGCCCCAGCTGAGATCCGCGAGGCGCTGATGACGCTCGTGGACCGGGTAACCCGGCGGCTGCGGGCAGCCCGGCGGGCGTGCCGGACGGTCGTGCTGCGGCTGCGATTTGACGACTTCACCCGCGCCAGTCGTTCCCGCACGCTCGCCGAGGCAACGACGCGGACGGCGACGATCCTCACGGTCGCCCGAGACCTGCTGGGCGAGGCACGCGAGTTGATCGCGCGGCGCGGGCTGACGCTGGTCGGGGTGGCGCTGACCAACCTCTGCGACGTGAACCGGATCCAGCTCGCGCTGCCCCTTGATCGGGGCGCTGATCTGGACCGGACGCTGGACTCGGTCCGCGAGCGGTTCGGTTCGGCGGCCATCGGCCGCGGCGCGATGGTCGGGCGCGACGCGGCACCGTGGGTGCCGCTGCTGCCGGATTGAGACACTGACGGGTGCGCTCGATCAGGGGTCACGCAGTACGTCGCGCCGCCGCTGCAGAAACCTCCGTTCGCGGTCGTCGATGACGAGGGCGAGCGCGCGGTCGTAGGCGGCCCGCGCCTCCTCGATGCGGCCGAGACGCGCGAGCAGTTCGGCGCGGGTCGAATGCAGGTAGCGGTAGCCGTCGAGCTCCAGCGCGTCCACGATGGCCAGCGCGGCTTCGGGCGCGCCCGCCTGGGCGACGGCCACCGCGCGGTTGAGCTGCACAACTGGCGAGCGCGTGATCGCGATCAGCTCCTGGTAGAACGCGGCGATCCGTGACCAGTCCGGGGCCAGGGTCAGCTGCTCGGCGGCGATCTCGGCCTGCAGCCGGTACGGCCCGCGCCTGGGAGCGTGCCGCCGGGCGCGCGCCAGGGCCGCATGTCCGGCGGCAATCCTGGTCGGGTCCCAGCGCAAGCGGTCCTGATCAGCCAAGCGGACGAGCTCGCCGTTGGCAAAGCGCGCGTCACGGCGCGAGTCGTGCAGGCACATCAAGGCCAGCAGCGCCGCGACCTCGGGCTCGGCGGGCAGCAGCTCGGCGAGCACGCGTCCCAGCCGGATGGCCTCCGTCGCCAGATCCGCTCGCCCTCCGTAGCCCTCGTTGAAGATGAGATAGATCACCGCCAGCACCGCCGCGAGCCGCTTGGGCAATTGATCCGGTGCCGGCACGGCGAACGGGATGCCGGCCACGCGGATCTTGGCCCGAGCCCGGGACAGACGGCGCTTCATCGTCTCGGGCGAGACGAGGAACGCACGGGCGATGTCGTCGCCGCTGAGACCGCCAAGCGTCCGCAGCGTGAGCGCCACCTGGGCCTCGGCCGCCAGCGCCGGATGGCAGCAGGCGAAGACGAGCTCCAGGCGCTCGTCAGCGATCACGGGTGGCTCGAGGTTCTCGCTCACGACCGCATCTGCGTCGTCGGCGACGAGCTCGCGTCGCGCCAGCAGGGGCAGCTTCGCGCGCAGAGTTCGGTCACGGCGGATGCGGTCGATCGCGCGGCGCTGGGCGGTCAGAAGCAGCCAGGCCCGCGGCTCGGCGGGCTCACCCTCGCGGGGCCATCGCTCGGCGGCGATCGCGAAGGCCTCCTGAGCGGCCTCCTCGGCGAGATCGAAGTCACCGAGGGAGCCGATCAGCGAGGCGACGATCCGTCCCCACTCGTCGCGGAAGATCTCCTCGATCAGGAGTCCACCTCGCCGATCACCGGACGGACCTCGACCGCACCGCCGAGCCTCAGGACGGGGATGCGCCGCGCGATCCCCAGCGCGGCGTCGAGGTCGGCGACGTCGAACACGTAGTAGCCGCCGAAGACCTCCTTGGTGTCGGCGAGGGGCCGTCGGTCGTCAGCATCTCACCCTCAGTGCCGCGCAGCGTGGTGGCCATGTCAGGCGTGTGCAGCTGGGCGCTGGCGACAAATCCCGGCTGGTCGCGCAGGGCCTCGTAGTCGCGCATCACCCTCGCGAACTCGTCTTGCGGAAGGTCGTGCGAGCCGGGGGTTGAGTAATCCAGCATGGCGTACCTCATGGTGCCTCCTTGTGGAATTGGCCGATGCCTGCAGGACGAACGAGCGACCGGCGAGGGGACAGGTCCGGACAAGGATCCCGCCGGCCAGCGGCTCAGGCCGGCTCGGCGTCCGGAACCGAGCGGAACAGCAGCATGACCACCGTGGCCGCCTCGGATGCTTGGGACGCTGGGACGGCCTCGGTGCCCGCCTGCGCCCGCCGCGCATCGCTGGCCCGCTCGAGCGCCTCGATTCGTTTCGTGCACGCCTCCAGCTCGGCGGCGAGCTCACTCCACCCCTGGTGATCCAGGCGGACAAGCTGGCGGCCCAGATGAGCCTCCGGAGGGTCAAAGCCTCCGGCCGCGGCCGCCTCCCCCAGGTGCGCGCCAAGCGCCGCCAGCGAGGCGCCGAGCATCGCGTCCTTGACGGCGGACGGCATCGCCCCCCATGCCTGATCGCTGATCGGCGGCTTGCTCGTCGCGGCGTAGTAATGCTCGACGGCGCCGCGGCGCGGAACCCGCTTGACGAGCTTGAGAAAGCCGAGCGCGGTGAGCCGGCGAACGTGATAGCTGAGCACCCCGAGAGGCACATCGAGCTCGGCCGCGAGCTGGCTCGGACTGGCCGTCCGTTGTTCGAGCGCAGCCAGGATCCGCAACCGCAGCGGGTGAGCAAGCGCCTTGGCGACGCTCGGATCGGTGATGTCCTGATACGGCT
>JALYTU010000565.1 GCA_030854125.1 Actinomycetota bacterium
GTGATGACCTTCGGCCTGCTGTTCTGGGAGACCGATCGAGGGGGCCCGATCCGTCGCCGTGCCCTCGATCCACCGCCGCGCGACTTTCAGTTCCCGCAGGACGAGAATCCGACGCTTGCAGAACCAGGATGGCACCCACGCCTGACCGACTACGTCTACATCTCATTCACCAATTCGATCGCGTTCAGCGCGACCGACGCGATGCCTCTGAGTAGACGCGTGAAGCGCATGATGCTGGCGGAATCTGGTATCTCGGCAGCCACCGTGCTGTTGGTGGCCGCGCGGGCAGTCAACATCCTGCGCTGAGCTCGGTCAACGTCCGGGCCCGAGCGGACGGGCGGGACTGTCTGCCAGCGGTCAAGACTTGAGCGCCTCGATCCAAGCGCCGCGCTCGCCATCCGGCTCGAAATACCTCGGGGACAAAGCAGTCCCCTGCGGCGGCGCCGCAGGAACCGCGGTTTCGGCTGAAGTCGGCGGACTGGCCCTCGCGAGGCCCAGCGAACGACGATCCATCGCTTCCGCAATCACGAGCCTGCGGTAGCTCGAGCCGGCGCTCGAAGCTTGCACGAGACTTTCGCTTCGGACCGGCCAGCGCGGAACAGAGGCCTGGCCGCGGCTGCCCCTTCGGAGATGCAGGAGCGTCGCCAGCCTGTCATCCCGGCTTGAGCGGCTAACCGGTTGTCGCCGGGCAGAACCCGGTTCATCCGGAGCTTCCGTCGCGGTTCCCCAGGGGTCAGCTCGGTTGGTTCGTGAAGTCGTGATCCGTCGGGACGACCTCATCGCCGAACCGGGCGACGAAGACTTTGAACGTTGAACATCCGCCTCCGCGCGACTTCTTTCCTCTTTCGCATCCGTCCCATGTGGCCCGTCGAACTCGACACCGGCATGCTGGTCGAATCGCTCAATAACGCCGAGAGGTTCACTGGCCGGCGCAGAACTTCCTTCCCCTGGACGCCGTTTCTGCAGCGGACTCGGGTCTCAGGTTGTCGTTCGGATCGCGGTCTCATCGGCGGCGCGAACCGGACGGACATGCACCGTTGATCCGTCGCGCAACGCCACGTCCGCTTTCCGCTCAGACGGGTAGGAGACGGCGGGCGCCGGGGCGTCGATCATCCGGCGCGCGCTGCGCGACATCGGGGGTTTCTACCGACACATGTGCACATGGGTGCGGATCCGCCTCGCGGCGGCCGGTAATAGCCTGGCACCATGACGGATACCGGCGGTAGGAGAACCAAACTCAAACAGCTGACACGCGCTGGGTTGCAGGTCCCCCCACGTTTCATGGTCGGGGCTTCGTCCGTTGGCTTCGCTTACACCAAGCCGCTGCAGCGGGCCACGGCATGACGGTCCCCGACCTCACCCGCTCGGAGGCTCCGTCAGCGAGCGACGCGGCAGCGATCGAGATTCGGCCGATCCGTGCCGACGACAAGCAAGCTCTGCGCGAGGGCTGTGATCGCCTGAGTGAGCGCTCGCGCTACCGCCGGTTTCTCTCACTGCACGGCTCGCTGACGCCCGCTGAGCTGAGCTACTTCACCGAGGTCGACCACCACGACCACGAAGCCCTGGTAGCAATCGATCGCGCGACCGGCCACCTGATCGGGGTTGCGCGCTACATCCGCTCCCAGCTGGACCCGGCCGTCGCCGAACTCGCAGTGGCCGTCGCTGACGATTGGCAGGGGCAAGGGGTCGGCGGCCGGCTCGCCGACGCGCTCGTCGACCGTGCCCGCGGCGAGGGAATCGAGCACTTCAGCGCCCTGATGCTCGCCGACAACGCGCCGATGCTCAACCTGATCAGAGATCTCGGCGCGGTGCACGACCGACACATCGAACAGGGCGTCGTCGAGCTGACCGTCGACCTTCCCCGTGGAGGCATCGGAGATGTCTCACAACTCCTGCGGGCCACGGCCCGTGGTGACGTCCAGGCCGTCGGCCGCACGGCACCGGGCCTGGGCGAGCTGCTGAGCAATTGAGGATGTCAACTTTGACGGCAAACGCGTCTTGGTGCGCGTTGATCTCAACGTTCCGCTGACGTTCGAGCTGTCCGGCTCGCCTGCCCGCGCGACCGATGACACGCGCATCTGCGCGGCGCTGCCGACGATCGAGGAGCTGCGCCACCGCGCCGCGCGCGTGGTGCTCGTATCTCATCTCGGACGTCCGGTCGGTCACGATCCGCAGCTCTCGATGCGGCCCGTGGCCGAGCGGCTGGCCGGGCTGATCTCGGCGCCGGTCATGCGGACTCCGGCGGTGGTCGGACTCGAGATCCAGTGACTGAGTGACCGACTGACGTCCGATGAGATCCTGATGCTCGAGAACGTGCGCTACGAGCCGGGTGAGACCAAGCACGACCCCGAGCTGGTGTCCAAGCTCGCCGCTGTGGCCGACGTGTACGTGAACGACGCCGTCGGGACCGCCCACTGCACGCATGCCAGCATTGAGAGCATCGCCCATCTCCTGCCCCACGCCGCGAGGCGTCTCATGGAGCGAGAGGTCAGCGCGTTGAACGCGATCCTGGAGCAGCACAGACGTCCGTCGTCGCGATCCTCGGCAGCGAAGGTGGACTTCTCTTGGTTGTTGAAGGATCGCGGTAGGGACCGTCGTTGCTGGCAGCCCCCCAAACTCTACTGGCAGCCCCTAAACAGATCCCAGCGTGCGCGACAACGCACTGGGCTCTTCCCTCGGGTTTCTGGTTTGTCGCAACCCCAACCGTGGTGGCTGCTTGTGATGGATCGTCGGCTCTTGACTCCGGCGGCGTTGAAAGGCCCCCGGATCTGCGCCAGGTTGACCCGCCAGCTCGCCCGACTGCCCAGGTCCTCAGGCTGCGAGTCGCACAACGACTGCTGAAGCGGATCAACGAGATCGGCCGTGACGAATGTGAGCTGCTC
>JALYTU010000052.1 GCA_030854125.1 Actinomycetota bacterium
GGCCGCCACCACACGGGCGACGGCCCGGCACCGAGGAAACCACGCTACTGCTGCCCCTGATCCCCTCTGTGGCCGAACGGGATGCGCCAGATCCCGCGACCGTGGGTGCCGGCGTAGATGTAGCCGTCGGGACCCGGGGTCACGTTGTTGACACTGGCGTTCGGCAGGCCGGTACCGAGCCGGTACCAGTTGGTCTGCGCACCCTGGCCCGCCTGAGCGGTGTACATGCCCAGGTCGGTGGCCAGCGCGAGCTGCTTATGCTCGAGTAGCACGGCATCACCCGGCACGTCCGGCAGGTTGCCGGAGATATCGGTCCACGTCTGCCCGCCGTTGGTCGTCTCGTACACATGACCGACGCCGCCGCCCGGAATCCAGCGCCGTGAGTAGCCGTTGAACACGGCGTACGCGTGGGCGGGATGGTCGGGGTCGACGGTGACGCCGGCGATGTAGCGGTTGGGCAGCCCGATCATGCTGAGCTGGTGCCAGCTGCCGCCGTAGTTGGTGGCGATGCCGCGGCTGAACGACGGACCGGGATTGCCCCCGCCGCCGACCCAGGCCGCGTAGATGGTCTGGGCGCGCTGCGCGGAGCTGAGCGCGGTGACCGCATTGCCCGAGCCGGTGTCGAACACGTTCTGCCAGGAGCAGGCTGTGGGAGTGCAGCTCGTGTTCCAGCCCGCCCCGGAGACCCACACGTACTGCCCGCCGACCAGCCAGTCATTGGTGTTCTGCTGATCCTGGACCATCGGGGTCACGAACCGAATGTTCGGGTCGCAGTCCGCGCGCGGCGTCAGGCCAACTGTGGCCTGACCGACGCAGCCCGGACTGACGTCGTCATAGAACGTGTGCCCGCCGTCGGTGCTCGAGTACATCGCGCCGTCGACGTAGGAGCCGACCATCTTGTTCGCGTTGCCGGGGTCCACGATCACCGTCGTCCCGTCACCACCGGCCGGCTCGTTGTTCTGGGGCGCCCCGAGGGTCAGGACCGAGGTCCCGTTATCCTGCAGGCCGCCGTAGACCAGCGTCTGACCGGACTGCGAGCCGGCACGGGCGTCGTAGTACTGCAGGTCGTACAGCGTGTCGTTGGTGTCGGTCCAACCGCCGTACTGCTGGTCATCGGACAGCGCACGCGAGTACACGCCACCGTCGTTGCCCGAGATGACCTGATTGCCGCTGACCATCAGCGCATGCTGGTCGGGGTGGGTCGTGTTGGGGCAGGTCGGGTTGCACGCCAGGCCGTAGTTCCAGTACGGCGCGGCGGTGTTCCAGCTCTTGCCCGCGTCGAGGGTCTGGAAGACCTCCTCGAGCCCGAGGTAGACGTGGTCGGAGTTGGCCGGGTCGACCGCGAGGGTCTGGTTGTACCAGGCCTGGACACCGACGCCGTAACCGGAGCCGACGGCCAGCGCCGAGCCGGACTTGGCCAGGATTCCCTCGTCGGCGATCTTCTTCCACGGACCCTTGGCCGTGGCGACCTTCTTCTTGGAGCCGAGCGTGACGAACACGCCCTGCAGCACTGACTCCTTGGCGGCGGTGAGCGCCGCCGGAGACTCGATGACCGCGTACAGCTTGCTCCCGTCCGCGGAGTAGGCGAGCGTCGTGCGGCCGATGTCGCCCGTGTCGATCTGGCCGCTGGGCTTGACGGGCGCGAAGCTCGTCCCGCCGTTGGTCGACTCATAAAAGCCGTTCTTCTGACCGCTGAGCGGACCGCGCCAACCCTCAACGGCGATCACGTCCTGACCGCCGGAGCCGGGCGCGACCTGGACCGTGGTGATGTGGTTGTTATACGGCGAGTAGCCAGCCGAGCCGGGCTGGTTCAGACCGTCGGGGAAGAGCACTTCGGTCCACTGACCAGAACTCGTCGCATAGCGGAAGAGACCGTTGTTGGTCGCCGCGTACGCGTTGCCCTGGGGGTCGAAGCTGATCTGGTAGATCGTGCGGCCCGACAGGGGGTTGGTCCCGCCGGAGTCCCCGACACGACCGATGCCGCCCGAGCCGTCGATCCGATAGACGCCGACCCCGGCGTAGCTGTCCTGGTTGGTATTGGCCTCGCCGGTGCCGACCCAGACCGAGCCGTCGGCCGGATCGACCGCCAGCGCGCCGATCGAGAGGCTGGGCAGCCCGTCGGTCAGCGGTGACCACGTGCCGCCCTTGTTCTGCGAGCTCCACACGCCGCCGTCGGCGGTCCCGGCGTACCAGGTGCCATTGGGCGCGGCGGTCAGCGCGGTGGTGCGCCCGCCGACGATCGAGAAGCCCGAGCCGATATTGGACCAGAAGGGATCCGTGTAGTCGGGCGGGTTGCCGTTGTAAGGCTGGTTGGTGACCTCCTGCCACGGTCCACCGAAACGGCTGAGACCGTTGGCCTGCTGCTGGCCGGCGACGAGCGCCTCTCCGGACACGGTCGTGCCCGGGGCCAGCCGTTCGTTGTTGTAGGCCGCCTGCTGATCGGCGAGATCGCCGTCATTAGGGGTGTGGTTGGCGGTCGGCGAGGGCCCGGCGGCCTGGACGACCTGATCGAAGTACGTCTGCCCGGCCGCAGCACCGTGTAGACCGGGCGCCAGCCGGTCAGCCCGGGCGATCCGCGCCGCGACGGCCCGGTGTGCGTTGGTCGTGCGCGCCACTCCGCTGGCCGCCAGACAGAGCGTGACGACCATCATCGCACCCAGCACTCCGAGCACTCTGCGTCCGCGCGCAGACCCCCCGCTCAACCTCGACATATACGTCCTCCTGGTCGGCCGCCTCAATAGAGCACGCCGCTGGATCCGGCGCGGGTCTCACCCTACCCGTCAAGCTCCGTCCTGACACGCGTGGTTGCTTCGCTTTCCGCACTCAGCGGAGCTCAGGCCTTGTCGGCGAGCACCTGGTAGACCGAGGCCCACCCGGTGTCAAAGCCCTGCCGGGCCGCGCGCAGGTACAGCCGCCACACCCGGGCCCGCTCGGCTCCGGCGAGCGCAACCGCCTCGTCGTAGCGAGCCTCGTAATTCTCGATCCAGTAACCGAGCGTGCGCGCGTAGTCCTTGGGCAGCCCCTCGACGTGACGCGTGACCATGCCGGTCCGCTCGAGCGCCTGCTCGATCCGTGAGAGCGGCAGCGGGACGCCGTCGGGGAAGACGAACCGCTCGGAGAACGCGCCCTCGTCCTTGGTGTCGAAGTCCATCAGCTTGGCGATGCCGTGATTGAGCAGGCGCCCACCGGGGCGCAGCAGCCCGTGCAGGGTCGCCATGTAGAGATCGATCCGCTCCTCTCCGACGTGCTCGACCATGCCGATGCTCGAGATGGCGTCGAACTGCTCGCCGGTCAACTCCCGGTAGTCGGCGACCCGCAGCTCGACGAGCTCGGAGACGCCCGCCGCCGCGACGCGCTCGCGACCGAGCTCGACCTGGCGCTCGGACAGCGTCACGCCGAGCACGCGAACCCCGTGGTTGCGCGCCGCGTGGATCGCGAAGCTGCCCCATCCGCACCCGACGTCGAGCACCCGCTCGCCATCCTGCAGCGCGAGCTTGCGGCATACGAGCGCCAACTTTGCCTGCTGGGCCTGCTCGAGCGTCTGCGCTCCGCCCTGGAAGTAGGCGCAGCTGTAGGTCATCGAGGGGTCCAGGAACAGCGCGAAGAAGTCGTTGCCGGCGTTGTAGTGGTAGCGGACCGCACTGCGGTCACGGCCGATCGTGTGGCGCTCACCCCTGAGGCGCAGCTCGGACGCCGGCGGGGGCGGGAGCCGCATCAGCCCAACCGCTTGCACGAGCGCAACGCCGAGCTTGGCGATCCGGCCCGGGGAGAGCGTGGGCGACTGGAACGTGTCCACGATCCGCAGCGCCTTCTCGATGTCATCAACGTCGATCAGGCCAACCACGTAGGCGCGGCCGAGCCCGAGCTCGCCCGGGGCGCGCAGTGCGTGCGCGAGCGCGCGCGGGGAGTGGATCTCGAAGGTGGGGCCACCGGGCACGGTCGCGGGTACCGAGCTGCCGTCCCAGAAACGGATCGCGAAAGGACGCTCGGGCAGCGCGAGCGCGAGCTCACGGCGCAGGGGGCCGGTACGGGCGAAGGGCAAAGCCCGGCGAGCTTAGCGGGGGTCGTCAGACCTTGGCGGCGGCGAGCGACTCGCGTTTGCGCTCGCGGCGCTCGGGATCAATCCGGACCACGTCCCACGCCAACCCGGTCATCTCCAGCAGGCGGATGATCCCCGCCGAGGGGTCGAGCTGCCAGCGGCGCATGCCGTGGCGGTAGGACGTCGGGAAGGCGTGGTGGTTGTTGTGCCAGGCCTCGCCCCAGGTCGGGATCGCCAGCCAGAAGACGTTGCGCGACTCATCGTCGGTCTCGAAGTCGCGGCGGCCGAAGTAGTGGCAGACCGAGTTGATGCTGAAGGTGGCGTGGTGCACGAAGAAGATCCGCGCCGCCCCGCCCCACAGCAGCGCGGTCAGACCACCGCTGACGCTGCCCGTCATCGCCACCCCGAGCCCGAACGCTGCGGCCAGGCCGAGCACGACCCAGAGCACGAAGGTGCGGTCCACGAAGCGGATCCACGGGTCGGCGAGCAGGTCCTTGGCGTAGCGGGACTCGTCGGCCACCTCCATGTCGGAGAACACCCATCCGATGTGGGCGTGCACGAAGCCCCAGAGTTCACCGCGCCAGCCGTGGCGTTCATCAAGGTGGGGGCTGTGCGGGTCGCCCGCCGTATCGGAGAACTGGTGGTGCTTGCGGTGAGTGGCGACCCAGTCGATCACCGGACCCTCCGCGGCTGCGGAGCCGAGCGCGGCGAACGCCGCCCGGGTGATCGGGTGGCACTTGAAGCTTCGATGAGTGAGCAGGCGGTGAAAGCCCACCGTCACCCCGGCGCCGATCAGCACGTAGAACACCGCGAGGATGAACAGGTCCTGCCAGACGAGTAGCCCGCTGTTCCAGCCCAGCCACATGCCGAGCAGCACGAGCAGGGGCGGCGCGCCCGTGACCACGGCGCTGGCCAGCCGATCAACCAGCGGCATCGCAACGGGTCGGACAGCGCCTGCCGGATCGGCCGCAGACGGATCAGGGCCGGTCTGCACCGGAGGGAGATCGTCGTGAGCCGAGGCCGGGGGCGCCTGAACTGGAGGGGCGTCGAGGGCCATGCGTCGCGGGGGATGGTAACGCCTGAAGGTGATGCGAACCTGAAGAGCGCGCCAGGCCGGACGGACCGTGCGGTCCGCTTGGCGCCGGCGCAGCTACGCCCCGGGCCGGCTACCCGCCCAGCGAAGCCGGTTGGTCGGTGTAGGGCACATAGGTCCGGCAGGGTTCGCCGCGCAGTCCCGGGCAGGGCGGCAGCGGCGTCGACGTGGACACGCCCGGCACGACGGGCAGCATGACACGAGCCGGATAGCGCGCCGAGTGGGCCAGCGTAACCGTGGCCGTCCCCGCCGGACGGGTCTCGGCAAACGACCACACCGGCTGGTCCCCGTTGGGAGCCGTAACCGTGATCCGGATCCGCGAGCCAGCGCGGTAGACGTGCCCCTCGTAGTAGAGGGGGACCACGACCTCGGTGAAGCGCCCGGCCGGCAGCGGCGCGACATCCGCGGCACGTAGGCTCGGAACCGGCGCGAGCAGGGTGCTCTTGGCGGGGTCGAGCTTGCGTTCATCGGCTCGGAGCCAGCCGTTCTGCACGAACGTCTCCTTGCCGTCGGGACGCACTTCGGACACGGTGACCTGGAGATCGACGCTCGGCCGCGACGCCTTGACCCAGAGATGGACGGCACCGCCACCGATCACCGTCGTGGTCGAGGGCAGTGGCGCGCTCACGTACGAGGCGGCGCTGCCGGCCGGAGGCGCCTCCCACGCGTATCGCGGCATCGTGGTCCAGATGCCGCCCGGGCTGCCGTCGCCTGAGCCGGTGAAGTCCGTGAGGGCGCGCGCCCGCGGGTTCCAGGTGAAGCGTTCGGCACCCGCGCCGGCGGCACGCTCCGTGAGCGACCCGCCCGAGCCGAGGTACCACGATCGGGCCTGCGTGCCGGGGATCGGAAAGCGCGGGAATGAGCGGGAGAGGGTGGCATAGGGCTGGCCGGGCACCGATCCGCCCGCCCCGTTGTCAAAGCGGACCTGGATCGGGGGCAGGTGCTGGAACGCCACCAGCGCCGCGGAGTAGCTCCCCGCCGACTGGATCGGGTCAGGCGGCAGGGTGATGTTGGGGACGCCCATCGCGGTGCTGTAGACGAGCGGAGCCTCGGCCCGCACCGCTGCCGAGAGCACAGGCGCGCGGCGCGCGACGTACAGCTCGAGAAAGTCGAACCAGCGGTTGAAGGTGTCCGGGTCCAGCGAATCGATGTGGGTGCCGTTGGTGAAAGTGAACCAGGCTCGCCGCGTCCCGGTGAAGTGCTGGGCCAGATCGGCGCAGTGACCACCGGTCTGCTCGTCGGTCCATTGGCAGGCGACGAAGGCCGGCACCTGGATCTTGTGCACGAAGGTGATCGGAGCCAGCGGGTCGGCGATCGCGGGCACGTAGTGCGCGTTGGCCCGGAGCTTGGCGATCAGGTTCACCGCCGCGCCGTGCAGAGCCTGGTTGGCCTTGCACACGGAATCCCCGGATCTGATCCGGGCCAGCGCCCACGGCTGACCGCCGGTCTGAGAGGCGGGGAGCGCGTCGTGGACCCGCTCCTCGCTCCAGTTGAGCGCAAAGCCGGTGTTGAGGATTCCGCCCGCGTACAGGGTGGTCGCCGTGTTGTCGATCACCGACAGCGGCGCGATCGCCGCAAGGTGCGGCGGGTCGGTGGCGCCCACGAACATCTGACTGATGCCGCCGTAGGAGATTCCCATCATCCCGGGGCGGTGATGCAGGACCCACGGCTGACGGGCGACCGTCTCGACGATGTCGTACCCGTCCAGTGACTGCAGCGGCTCGAAGTAGTCATAGGCGCCGCCCGAGCACCCGGTGCCCCGCATGTTGACGTCGACGACCGCGAACCCGAGCAGGTTGGCCACGGCGGCGATCCCGCTGTCGGGACCCTTGGGGTCCGCGTAGCCATAGCCGGCGTATTCGACCAGCGTGGGATACGGGCCGCTGCCGCCCGGGAGGTGAACGTCGACGGCCAACCGAGTCCCGTCGCGCATCGTCATGTAGCCGTAGCCACTGGTGGGGATGCGCTGGTTGTAGCTGCGCGTGCTCGGCGGTCGCGAGTTGGTGCCAAAGACCGTCAATGCCGCGGACCGCAGGCGCCCCTGACGGATCCGATAGCCGTAGCCGGGCGTGACGACCCGGAACAGGACGGCGCCCTGGGTGTCGGCTTGCCGGCGCTGCACGACCGATCCGCGCCGGTTCACCAGCGTCACCGCGCGACCGCCGGCCAGACCGGTGGCGTAGGCCTGAGCGGCGCTGCCGTGCGCGGTCATCCGTGCGTTCGCGACGGCCGGGACCAACAGAGCGATCAGCGCGGCGACGAGCGTCGTCGCGATCGTGAGCCGGCGGCGCGGCACGCTAGCGGCCAACGGTCCGCACAAGGTCGCGCGCCCCGAGCGGGATCGCGGCCAGCGCCTCACGGGTCTGGGAGAGGCCGGCGCGCAGTTCAGGGTCCCCGACCTCCACCGGGAGCATCGAGTCCTGCAGGCTGGAGATCGTGATGTCGGCCTGGGCGGCGGCGTATGCGGCGCGGTCGATCAAGGTCTGGACGGACTGGACGTGAGGACCGGACGACGCGGAATCAAAGCTGCGCCCGGGCAGGCCTGAGCGAGCCGCGAACGCGCGGTGGGTGCGCTGGGCGCGTCCGTAGGCCAGCTGGGCCGGGCGGAAGATCCGTTCCTCGAGCACGCCGGCGTGGCCGTCGTCGAGCTGCTCATAGGCCGCTTCCAGCGCTCCCATTGAGACAGCGATCTGCTCCACGGCGATGGCCAGATCGGCCAGCACTTTCCGTCGCCCTTCGATCATCGTGTACGTCATCCGTCGCTGAGCTTATTCCGCCGCGGCCTCCGCCGTCGCCGGACCGCCGAAACGGGTCAGGAATCGCACCAGGCCGTCGCGGTCAGCCGATCGTCGGCAGCGTCCCGCAAGGGCACGTGTTCACGGCGAGCCGGCGGGTGTCGCCGGGCTGACCCGCCCGGGATCGCGCCGGGAGTCAGACCAGCGCCAGCACGCGGCAGCGGTCAGCGCCGAGACGACGAACACCGCGGGCCAGGCTCCGATCACATCGCCGAGCACGTGCGAGAGGGCGAAGGCGGCCAGCCCGGTCACGGTCAGCCCGGCGGCGGTCCGGCCTGAATCCCGTTGGCGCCAGACGGCCAGGCAGGTCAGACCGCAAGCGGCCAGCACCACCCCTCCGAGCGGACGGGAGCCTGTACCGATTGCCACCCCGAACCCCGCGATCAGTCCGCCCGCGGCAATCGGGGCCGTGGGCAGGGCGGCGAGGCGGCGCTCGATCTCCGTGTTGCGCATCGGCTAGGACGAGAGCTCGCGCCAGCTGAACTGTGGGTCATAGCCCAGGACCCGGCGCGCCTTGGTGATGTCGAGCAGAGTGACGTTGCCCTGCACCGAGTCGGCCAGCGGCACGCCCGGGTACACCGCGGCCATCAGCTCGCGGCTGGGGCGCGTCATGACGGTGTCGGCGGCAGCGATGACGAAGCTGTCGGCGCCCACGATGTCGGCTTCCAGGGCGCACCGCACGCTCTGGGCCACGTGGCTCTCGTCGACGTAGCCCCACAGGTTCCACTTGCGCAGATGCGGGTCGGCCTGGAAGGCGGCGAACTGTTCGTAGTCGGTGCGGACCATCACATTGGAGAAACGCAGCCCGATGATCGGGATCCCGCTCCAACGGCTGAACGTCCGCGCCAGTTCCTCCCCCACGACCTTGGACAGCGCGTAGCTGGTCTCCGGGCGCACGTGCTCCTCGTTGACCGGGGCGTAGTCGGGCGGGGTCTCGAAAGGCAGACCGAGCGTTGTCTCGCTCGAGGCCCACACGACCCGCTTCAGACCGAGCCGCTGCGCGGCGGCGAACACCGCATGGGTGCTGTCGGCATTGGTGGCGAAGATCTGGTTGGCGGTCGCGTGCGCCGGGGACGGGATCGCCGCCAGGTGCACGACGGCCTCGATGCCCGGCAGCGTGTCACCGCCGCTCAGCGCCTCCAGGGCCTGCCCGAAGTCCGTGACGTCGGCGCGCAGGAACGGGATCGGCGCCTCGGGCGAGTAGGACTCCGCCGAGCCGACGACGTCGATGTTGAGCACCTCGTGTCCGTGCTCGGCGAGGTCACGGGCGATGACGCGGCCGGCCTTGCCACTGCCACCGGTGACGGCGATCTTGGTCATGTCGTTAGCTCTAGCAGACTCGGCGATCGCTCTCACGCGCGGACGGACGGAGCCGATCCCGGTTTGACGCGGCGCCAGGTCCGGGTATCCCGCCTGCGGTGGCCAAGCTCTCCCGCTCCCAGCGCCGCGCGATCCCGATCGGCCAGGTCGCCCAGGACCTCGGTCTGGCCGCGCCGATCGGCGGCAACCTGTTCGGCCGCACCGCCATGCATCCCGGCCTATCGGAAATCAGCGATCCCCAGCAGCGGGGCAAGGTCCTCAACCGCGCCTGGCGCCGCTACGGAACGGTCAACTCGGTCGCGCTCGCCGCGATCGTGGGCGGGTGGGTGACGGCCCGCCAAGCCGAGACCGCGCTGCCCCTGGTCGGCTCCGGACGCCCGCCGCTGCTGCGGGCCAAGGACGTCGCCGTGGCTGGCGTGGTCGTGACCGGGCTTGCCTCGGCGACCGGCGGCGTCGGCTTCGCCCAGCAGGCGCCCGACGGCGCGGTCCCGATGGCCACCGGCAGCCAACCGGTCCCGGAGACACCCGACCGTGCGGCCGCGATCAAGCGGATCACCGGGTGCTGGGCGGACTGAACCTGGCCGCCGAGGTCGGCCTGGTCACCGTCAACGCGCTGCTGCGTGAGCC
>JALYTU010000566.1 GCA_030854125.1 Actinomycetota bacterium
AACCCGACCCGCGTGCTCCCGCGGCCACGACAGTTGCCGCGGTATCCAAAGGGCGGGCCCACGACCGCGAGTATTCCACCCGGCGTGCGGCTGTCAACAATCGCGCCGCAGTTCCTGTCGGAGACGCCACCCGTTCGGCGGCTCGGACCGGTCAACATCTGTCACGAGGGGCTAGAGCGCAGAGGCAAGCACCGCGCGTTGCCGTCGTCCTAGCTCCCCGGCTTTTGCGCCCTCGCAGGCTCCTCCGACAGCGCAGCGCCCGCGCCCCCTTCGCTCACCACGCCGGGCGGATCGCGTCGAGGCGCTCGAGCAGCCGGTCGCGGATCTGCAAGCCCGGGGCGAAGCGCTCGAGCGGTCCGAACCGCCGGCGAGCCAAGCTCCTGCCCCGGCGTCACGCCACCCCGGTAACCGCCGACCTGTCAGTTGGAAACGATCAGCGTCTGCGAGCGCGGCGGTTGCCGCGACGTCTATCCCACAACCAGCGCAGGGTAAGGAACTCAAAGACCCGCTTGAACATGATGCTCCCTTCTGTGAACGGTGAGTGCTGAGGACGGACCCGCGAGGATTGGCGTCTTCGACGGTCCTTCGCGCCCGCACCTCAGTGGTGTAGTTCTACCCGCCATCCTTGCCTGGTCCCCTTGGTTGGTATGAGCGCGGACGTTCGGCCCGGCTAGCGACGTCCGCTCTCGGTTATTCGTTGCGTGCGTCGACCCGCCCGGATGCGAACATGTGTTCGTCTACGGCCGGAATTGGCTACACGCTGAATCGCTCCTCGATGAGCTCAAGGTCCACTTCGCGTGCAGCTCCTCGGCCTCGACCTCCTCCAACAACCCGCAGCTGCCAGCCATGCCCAAGCGCAAAACATGAACACGCCAGGAGTCTGCCGATTCACTTCGAATCCGCAGGTCCACCCTGGGCGACGGACCACTGTGACGGAAGCGACGCTGCGCGTAGTGTCCCCGGTATGGAAACACGCGTCAGGGTTGTGACCCTGGCCAGCCTGCTGACCTTCGCCGTCACGGCAGCGGTACGCGCGGCCACGCCGGTGCAGACCGCGAGGGCCAACCGACAGGTAGCCCTCCGCGCGAGCAGCCAGCTGCTCGGTGACGTCGTGTTGCCAGCGGCAGCGATCCGGATGTCTGCGGAGCCCGCAGGCGATGGGCATCAGCTGACGCGACCGTTGCAGCGGCTGTTCTTCGCCGCTCAGGTCGACCGCCACGCGTTCTGGACGAGCGCTGCCTCTCCCGCCGCCGTATTCGCTTCCGTAACAGCCCACCTTCCGGCCGGCGCCAAGCTCCAGGGCTCGGGCTCTGGAGGACCGAACGCATTTGTCTCCTACACGCTCCCGACGACGAATCAGAGCGCGCTCCGCGCACGGCAGCTGGTGGTCGAGACCGAGGCGCTGACCGGCGGCGGGATCGCAGTGCGAGCAGATGCCGAGGTGCAATATTTCGCACCGCGCCCAGCCGACCAGCAGGTCCCACGTACGGCCCACGTGCTCGAGATCACGATGACCACCAGCGACAAGGTGTTGCTCTCGCTGACGATCACCCGGCGGTCCCAGGTGCGCCAGATCGCCGCACTGGTCGACCACCTGCCGTTTGCCGGCAACTGGTCCGGCGTTGGCTTCTCGTGCCCGGCCTTTACGGCGAGCAGTCCCCTGGACACCTTCGTCTTCCGTGCTGCGGTCGGCGGGCGCGCGCTCGCCAGGGTCAGCGCGCTGGCCGTCACCCCGCCCACGGCCGATCCCTGCGAGCTGACCGAGCTGACTATCGGCGCCAACCGCGAGCCGGCATTGATGCAGGGCGGCGTCCTGCTGCGACGGGCCGGATCCCTTCTCGGCGTCAAGCTGACGGCGTCACCGTAAACGGCAGCTCATCGGTGCCTCGGGTCGGTGTTACGGTCAGGCCGCGAACACCCCCAGCGGCCGCAGCTCGTCGGCGTAGGAGACCGACAGCCGCCGCAACGATCCGTCGGCGTCGACGGTGTACTGCCCGAGCCGCCAGAGGGGGGCCGAGTAGGCGTGGATCGAGATCGCTGTGTCAGTCTCGCACATCAGCCGGTGGATCTGAGTCGGATCGAACGAGAAGCTCTCCCCGGCCCGATGGGTGCGACGGCGGTCGAGGGCGCCGACGCGCAGCCCGCAGTTGGTCAACGCACCCTGCACCACGTGCACCGCTCCGCTGGAGATGTCGTGGTCATGCCAGCCCGTGTCGTTGCCGGGGCGCCAGAAGATGGCCCACACGTCGACGTGGGCGTCGCGATGCAGTGACGCATACATCCGCTGGCCAGAGCGGCGGTCGATCCGCGGCTCCCACAGCTCTGGGCGGGCGCTGACCGCGGCGACCAGCGCCTCCAGCTCGCCACGGGTGAGGATCCGGTCACCGACCAGCTTTCGCAGGCCGTGGATGGTGGTGGGCTCTGGATGAGCGAGCGGTGAGGTCAAGTTCCTACCTCCTGGGTGGAGCGCGCCAGCAGGCGCGCGGGGTTGGCGTACGTGAGCGCGTGGCGCGCGGCCGAGTCGAGGTCGAGCGCGACGGACTCGGCGTAGGGCCGGTCTGAGCCGTGGCAGATGACGTCCACGCCGAGGACCCGCAACACGGCGTCGACGGCGCGGGTGCCGTAGGACGAGGTCTCCACAAAGGTGAGCGGGTCGACGGGCGTGTCGACGCCGCCGCGGGCGCGCTGGCGCTCGGCGTGCAGCGGCCCGAGCCCGGCGAGGGCGACGAAGCACACCCGCAGGCGCGGGAAGTGGGCGCGGCCGCCGTCCGCCCAGGCCCACCATGCGGCGTTGAGCTGAGCGGTGTATTCGACGGGCGGTGTCCACCACGGCGGCCGGATCGCCTCGTGTCCTGCGGTCGGCCCGGGATGGACCAGCAG
>JALYTU010000567.1 GCA_030854125.1 Actinomycetota bacterium
CGATGCCTTCGCCGCGCACGCCCTGCAGGGACTGAGCTTCCCGCTGGCCATCCTGATCGTGCGCGGCGGCCTGCGGCTCCGCCTGCCGGTCCTGGTCGGCGGCCTGGCGGTCGCTGTGCTGACCCTTCCCGGGCTGGCCTTCAACGCCCGCAAGATGGTCCGCACGGCGACCGGCAGCCACGTGCAGTACGTGCTACCACGCTCCGACGCCCGGGCGCTGGCCTGGATCAACGCCCGCCGCCCGCCCGGAGGCGTGCTCGCCCCCACCCCGTTCGCCTCGCTGGTGCCCTACCGGACGGGCAAGGCGGTGTGGGTCGGCCACGGCTACTGGAGCCGCGACTACCCGGCGAGAGCCCGGCGGGTCGACCGGCTGTTTGACGGTCACATGGCACCCGCAAGCGCCCGGGCGTTCGTGCGCGCCACCGGCGCCGGCACCGTGATCTCTGACTGTGCCCATCCCGCGTCGCTGGGCCGGACGTTGGCACCGTTGCTGGCCGTGAGCTTTCGCTTTGGCTGCGCCCGGGTCTACGTGCTCGCGGCGCCCGGGCGCTCGGCCCGCCGGTAGACGAAGCGCAGGGCCGACCAGGTCTCGTCGATCGCGCACACCTTGTTGTCGACCAGGCCGGTCGCGAGGCCGATCGCCCGCACCTCGGCGTCGCTGAGGTCGGTGACCATGCCCGAGACCCGCTTGGGCCACGCCAGCCACAGTCCGCCCGCCGGCTCAAGCGCGTCGCGCAGCCCGATAAGCCGACGATCCAGGGCCGCTCGGCGGGTCGCGAAGGCGACGATCACGTCAAAGCGGCCCCGGAGCCGGTGGTTGATACGGACCCCGTCTTCGAGCCCGCCGAGTACGGCGGCGAAGCCCTCCGGCGCCGCGATGACCGCCACGCGGTCGCCCGCCCGGATCCCGAGTTTGCGCGGCAGCGGGGTGCCGGAGTAGCCGGCGTCGTGCGGGCTCATCAGCCGGCCCGGGCGGCGACCTCGGCGATCACCCGCGAGAGCTGGCTGCCCTGCCAGGCGACGGGGGAGCGGCCGGGCTCGTCGGTGACCAGCTCTGCGCCCGGGATCGCGGCCGCGTAGGCCTCCCCGACCGCGCGAGGATGCTCGGGATCGGCGGCATCGTCAGAGGCGACTACCGCGGTGGGCGCGGTGATTCCCCCGAGTTCTGCGATCGCCCCGAAGGGATGCGAGCGGGGAACCGTTGCCAGCGCGTCGGCGACCGCCTCGGGGTGCTCGTGCAGGGCCAGGCGCTGGCGGATGACCGTGGTGACCGTCTCGCGCATGCTCTCGGGCACGCGCGGCTCTTGGTAGGCGTCCAGGAAGCCGTCGATGCCGCCGTTTCGCAGGCCGGCCGACAGCGCGTCCCAATGCGCGAGCCGCCCTGGCTCGTCCGCGGTGGCGGGGTCAAAGGCCGGAGTGATGATGACCAGTCCGCGGACGCGCGCCGGACGGTTCAGCGCCAGCCACAGCAGGGTGTGTGCCCCCATCGACGCTCCCGCGAGAACGGCCCGGTCGATACCGGCGGCGTCGAGCACGGCTTCGAGATCCTGGCCGAGCGCGGCGTATCCGTAGTCAGAGGCAATCGGTGCCGGCTCTGAGCGGCCGTGGCCACGCGCGTCGTAGGCGATCACGCGATGCCCCGAGCGCAGCAGCGCGCTTGAGCCCATCACGACGTAGCGCCGGCTGGCGGTGAGGCCGTGCAGGAGCACGACCGGAGTCCCCTCCCCCGTGTCGTCGCCCGAGAGCGAGACACCGTCGCGAGTCACGGTCAGCTCGGTCATGCCCGGGTGTCTATCGCATCGCGCCACAGCGACCGGAATCACCTCGCGGCGTGGCTACCATCGATGTCGTGGACGTTACGCAAGCCACCTTCCCGACCGCGGTTCTGGACCGCTCTCGCACGGTTCCCGTCGTCGTTGACTTCTGGGCGGAGTGGTGTGGACCCTGCCGCCAGCTCGGTCCCGTGCTCGAACGCGCGATCGTCGCACGCAACGGGCAGGTCGAGCTGGCCAAGGTCGACGTCGACTCCAACCAGGAGCTGGCCCGCGAGTACGGTATCCAGGGCATCCCGGCCGTCAAGGCGTTTCGTGACGGCGCGGTCGCCTCGGAGTTCGTCGGTGTCCAGCCACCGGTGGCAATCGATCGCTTCCTGGACGCGCTGGTCCCGTCCGAGGTTGACGGGCTGGTCGCCGCCGGTGACGAGGCGTCGCTGCACCGCGCCGTCGAGCTCGAGCCCGCTCGCGCCGACGCTGCGGTTCCCCTGGCTCGACTGCTCCACGCCCGCGGCGAGAGCGATCAGGCCCTGGCGCTCCTGCGCGAGGTCCCCGGAAACTTCGCGGCTGACGGGCTGGCGGCCCGGATCCGGCTCGAGGGCGATCCGGCCCATACGAGCCTGGCCGGCGCCTTCACCGCCCTGGACAGCGGTGATCCCGAGCGGGGACTGGACGACCTGATCGCCGCACTGCCCTCGGCCGACGGCGCCAAGGACGACATCCGCTGCGTGATCGTCGGGATCCTGGACGAGCTCGGCGTCGAGCATCCGCTCGCCCGCGAGTCGCGCCGCCGGCTCGCCGCCGCGCTGTATTAGCGCCGCACGCCCGCGGGCGTGCGCCCGATCAGACTGAAAGGGTCAGCTGCTCGTCGGCTGCGGGCGCCTCGAGCCCGGCGACCCGCACCCCGAGCAGCCGCACCGGCCGCCGCCCGGTGAACCGCCCGAGCGCCGCGGCCGCGGCCACCGCGATCACCCCAGCCTCAGAAGACGGGGACCCCAGCGTCACCCCGTGAGTCTCGGTGACGAACGGCGCGTACCTCACCTTCACCACCACCCGCACGGCGGGCCGCGGCTCCGACGCCAGGTCCCCGGCCAGCAG
>JALYTU010000053.1 GCA_030854125.1 Actinomycetota bacterium
GTCCTCAGGGATGCCGCGGCCGTCCTGGAGCTCGTCGTCGCCCGCGACATCGCCGATCTCGGAGCACCTGACTACACCTCGGCCGATCTGGAGTCCGACTGGGGGTCAAGCGCGGTCCGCCTCAACAACGACACGCGCGTTATCCAGGACGGCGAGGCGATCGTCGGCTACGCGATCATGCGCCCCGACGAGGCGCTGGTCATCGTCCATCCCGACGCGGTCGGCCAGGGCATCGGCAGCGAGCTGCTGGCCTGGAGCGAGACGCGTGAGCTCGAGATGGGCCGCGCGGCCCACCGCCGCAGTGCGGCGGCCGCAGATCCGGCCGGCGGTCGGCTGCTGACCGGTGCCGGCTACACCAAGGTGCGCAGCTACTGGCGGATGCGGCTGGTCCTGGACGGGCCCGTGCCGGTCACCGCGCTGCCCGCCGGGATCACCCTGCGCGAGCTGGACCTCGACGGCGACGCGATCGCGATCCACGAACTGGACCAACGCAGCTTCGCCGCCGTTGCGGACTACGCGCCCCACACGTTCGAGGCGTTCCGCGAGGAGCACCTCGCGGCCCATGATGTCGACTCCGGTCTCAGCCTGGTCGCCGCCGCGGACGGGGTCGACGCTCCGGCGGGCTTCCTGATCGCCCATCGCTGGACGGCCGAGCAGACCGGGTATGTGGGGCTGCTCGGCGTCGACCCAGACCACCGCAGCTGGGGTCTGGGCCGGGCACTGCTCACGCGCGCGTTCGCGGGCTTTGCCGCGGCCGGCCTGGGGATCGCCGAGCTCGGCGTCGCCTCGGACAATCCCCGGGCGTTGGCGCTGTATGAAGATGTGGGGATGACTGCGCGCTTTCAGATCGACAGCTATGAACGCGATGCGGGGTGAGGATCCCGGAGGCCACGACCACGATCCCGGAGGCCTTTGAGCATCCCGAGCACGGTTACGTCGGCCTGTGCGTCATGTACCGCAGGCTGTGAGGGCCGGCGGCTGGAGCAACGGGCCGACCGAGCTGGGCTGAGCCCGCTCACTCGGATTGATCCGGTGCACTGTCAGCGCGCCGTGGGACTCCGAGTCGTTCCCGACTCCGGTGCCCGCTTCAGCGGGGCTCGAGCACGACGAGCGGGATCTCGCGCTCGGTTCGCGCCTGGTAGCCGTCGTACCCGCTGTAGGCGGCCACCGCCATCGGCCACAGTCGCTTGCGTTCGGCGGCCGTGGCCACTCGGGCGTGTACGGGCCGGATCTCGGCGCCGATCTGAACGGTGGTGTCGGGGTTGGCGCGCAGGTTGTGGTACCAGGCCGGGTTGCGCGGATGGCCGCCCTTGGACGCGACCAGCACGAGGTCGCGACCGTCCTCGACGTAGACCAGCGGCGCGGTCCGGACGGTGCCGCTGCGCGCGCCCGTGTGGTTGAGCAGGAGCATCGGCGCCGCGCCGGGGAACCGATGTCCGATCCGGCCGCGGGTGAGGCGGTAGATCTGCGTGTGCCCGCCCATCACCCGGCGCAGTAAGGGCCAGGTGCGATCCGCGAGGTCCAGGACGCCCATGGTCGGCAGCCTAACCGCTCCCGGGTCTTCCGGGGGTCAGCCGCCCCGGCTCTCGATCGTCTCGGTCAGCTTGGCGATCGCGAACCCCCAGGCCTGGCCCGGCTTGACCTTGCCGGGCAGCGAGACCTCCTCGGGGTTGGTGACGACGTCAAGCAGCACCGGGCCGGGGTGCGCGAAGGCGGTGCGGATCGACTCATCGAGGGTGTCGGGATCGGTGACCCGGATCGCGTGCAGGCCGGCGGCGGAGGCGATCGCGGCCAGGTCAACGTCGGCCAGGCGCGTGCCGAACTCGGGCAGGCCGGCCTGCTCCTGCTCGAGCTTGACCATGCCGAGCCGGCCGTTGTTGAACACGACCAACCGGACCGGCAGCTCGTAGTGCACGGCGGTCAGCAGGTCCCCGAGCAGCATCGTCAGCCCGCCGTCTCCGCAGAACGCGACGACCTCGCGTCCGCGGTCCAGCCCCTGGGCGCCGAGCGCCTGGGGCATCGCATTGGCCATCGAGCCGAGGTTGTAGGAGCCGAGCAGCCGGCGGGTGCCGCGCATGGTCACAAAGCGCGCGAGCCAGACCGTCGACATGCCCGTGTCGGAGGTGAAGATCGCGTTCTCGGCCGCGTGGGCGTCGATCGCCACCGCGACCGCTTCGGGCCGGATCTGCTCGTCGGGATTGTCAAACGCCGAGCGGACCTTCTCGACGATCCCACGGCTGTCGTAGTCAGGATCGGCGAGCTTGCGCTGACGCTGATACCAGGACATGTACTTCTCGGCGCTGGCCTCGAGATGAGCCCGGTCGGCCTTGGCGCTGACGAGCTCGAGCAGGCCGGCGGCGGCGAGCTTGGCATCACCGACGACTCCGAGCCCGACGGCGGTGCGGCGCCCGATGTGGGCGGCGCGTGCGTCGACCTGGATCACCTGCTTGCCCTTCGGATACCAGGCGCTGTAGGGAAAGTCGGTGCCGAGCATCAGCAGCAGGTCGCAGGACGCAAAGGCATGTTGGGCGGCCGGGTTGCCGATCAGGCCGCTCTGCCCGACCGCAAACGGATTGTCGTGCTCGAGTGCCTCCTTGGCCTTGAGCGTCAGGACCATCGGGGCGGCGAGGCGATCGGCGAGCGCGAGCACCTCATCGCGCCCGTGGCGCGCGCCGTGACCGACGAGCAGCGTGACCGCGCCGGCGGCGTCGATCTGGGAGGCGGCGGTCTGCAGCGCGACCCGGTCGGGCACGACCGGCCGCCGCTGGGTGACGAAATGGGGTGCCGACCCCTCGGCGTCCATCGCGGCGACGTCACCGGGCAGCGTCAGGACCGACACTCCGGGGGCCTCGAGCGCACGCTGCACGGCCTGCTCGAGCAACCCCGGCATCTGCTGCGGGCTGGTCAGCGTGCGGCAGAACACGGCGACATCGCTGAACACGGCGTCGTTGTCGACCTCCTGAAAGAAGTCGGTGCCGACCTCGGCGAGCGGGACCTGGCCGCAGATGGCCAGTACCGGCGCATGCGACTTCTTGGCGTCGTAGAGGCCGTTGAGCAGGTGCAGCGAGCCGGGGCCGACCGTGCCCATGCAGACGCCCAGCGTCCCGGTCAGCTGCGCCTGGGCGCCGGCCGCAAACGCACCGGCCTCCTCGTGGCGGACGCCGATCCACTCCAGGCGCGGCTCGCGCCGGATCGCGTCGGTGACCGGGTTCAGGGCGTCTCCGACCACGCCCCAGATCTGGCGCACACCGAGCTCGGCGAGCGCGGTGACGATGGTCTCGCCGACGTCGGGCATGTCAGACCTCCTGGGGGGCGGAACGCGTGGCGGCCACTAGGCGATCGCGCGCGGCGCGAAGGAATCGGGATCGGCGCGCTCCCAGGCGTGGGCCCACAGCTCGGGTGGCTCCTCGAGCAGCTCGCCGGGGGACAGCCAGTCATACAGCTCGCCGTAGCTGCGGGCGCTGACGTGGTCGACACGGCGCACGAGGTGATGCGGGGTCACCTCGGCCGGCGAGTGCAGGCCCATCGAGGCGATCAGCCGGGTGGCCTCGGTGACTGCGGCATGCTGGTAGTTGTAGACACGCTCGGTCTTATCGGGGACGTTGAGCGCGCGCGAGCGCTTGGGATCCTGGGTGGCGACCCCGACCGGGCACTGGTTGGTGTTACAGCGCTGGGACTGGATGCAGCCGACGGCCATCATCATCGCCCGCGCGGCGTTGCAGTAGTCAGCGCCCTGGGCCAGACGCTTGACGATGTCCGAGCCGGTGGCCACCTTGCCGCTGCACCCGATCTTGACGCGGTCGCGCAACCCGCAGCCGACGAGCGCGTTGTGCAGCAGCATCAGACCCTCGGTCAGCGGCGTCCCGACGTGGTCCTCGTATTCGGCGGGGGCGGCGCCGGTACCGCCCTCTGAGCCGTCGACGATGATGAAGTCGGGGCCGGTGCCCTCCGCGACCATCGCCTTGCAGATGGCCAGCAGCTCGTGCCGGGTGCCGACGCAGAGCTTGAAGCCGGCCGGCTTGCCCCCGGACAGCTCGCGCATCTGCGCGATGAACCGGATCAGCTCTCGCGGCGTCGAGAACACCTTGTGCGAGGGCGGGCTGACGCACGTCTGACCCTGGGGCACGCTGCGCGCCTGCGCGATCTCCTGGGTCACCTTGGCTCCCGGCAGCACCCCGCCGATCCCCGGCTTGGCGCCCTGGCTGAGTTTGAGCGAAACCATCTTGACCGCCTCGTGCGCGGCCTTCTCACGGAACAGGTCAGCGTCAAAGCCGCCGTCCTTGGTGCGCGCGCCGAAGTAGCCGGTACCGAGCTCCCAGACCACATCGCCACCCTTGAGGTGGTACTTGGTCAGTCCGCCCTCGCCGGTGTCATGGGCGAAGCCGCCCTTGGCCGCCCCCTGATTGAGCGCCGTCAGCGCGTGGCCTGAGAGCGCGCCGAAGCTCATCGCGGACACGTTGAGCAGCGCCATGTCGTAGGGACGGGTGCACTCCGGGCCGCCGATCCGCACCCGGGGCAGCTCCTTGGGCGGATCGAAGGAGGCGATCGACTGCAGCAGCCACTCGTACCCGGGTTGCCTCACGTCGCGCTCGGTGCCGTAGGCCTGCTCGTCCGCGATGCCCTTGGCTCGCTCATAGATCGAGGTGCGGGTGTCGCGGTCAAAGGGACGGCCGTCGTAGTTGCGCTCGATGAAGTACTGCTGCATCTCGGGCCGGATCGCCTCGAGCATGAAGCGCGCGTGGCCGAGGATCGGGTAGTTGCGCAGGATCGAATGACGGCGCTGCACGAGATCGTGGATGCCAAGCGCGGCGAGGGCCCCGAAGATGACGGCGAGGACGATCCAGACGATGCCGCCACTCAGGACGCCGGCCAGGATGGCGAGCACGAAGAGGAGGGTGGCGATGATCGGACCGGAGAAGCGCACCGCCGGACCCTACCCGGTCGGTCTTGATGCGAACCGCGGGTGGTCTCCATGCTGACGTGCCCGGCTGCGCGAACATGAGCCCGTGGCCTCCCGGCAGACCCCTGACGCCTACCGGCGGCTGCGGCAGCGGCCCCGGTACCCGGGGTTTGTGCTCACGGTCGTGCTGGCGCGGGTCAGCGGTGCGATGTTCACCACCGCCGGAGTACTGCTGGTCCTGACCCGCACCCACAGCGCGCCACTGGCCGGCCTGACCGCCGCGGCCACAGTCGTGCCGGGGGCGATCGCCGGTCCGCTGTTCGGCGCCTGGCTCGACGTGGCCCGTCGACGCCGGCTGCTCGTGGTCACCGATCAGCTGCTCAGCGCGCTGGCGCTGATCGGGATTCTCGCGTTGGCCGGCCATGCCCCCAACTGGACGGTGCCCGCCGTCGCGGTTCTCTACGGCGTCACCCGGCCGCTGAGCACGGGCAGCTTCTACAGCGCGCTGGCCGAGCTGGCCGGCGCGGAGCTGCTCGACGCCGCCAGCGCGATCGAGGCGACCAGCCTCAACGTCGCCGTCGTGATCGGGCCGGCACTGGCGGGCGTTCTGGCCGGCGTGGTCGGCGCGGCGCGCACCGTCGAGCTGCAGGCCGCGCTCACGCTCGTGGTCGCAGTGCTCGTGGCCGTCAACCCCGCCTTCGAGGCACGTTCGGAGCTGCGCGCGGCTAACCTGCGCGAGGCGATGCGCTCCGGGCTGAGCGCGCTCGCGCGCCATCCCGTGCTGCGGGCCACGTCGCTCGCGTCGAGCTTGGCCGCGTTCGGCTGGGGGCTGATGTTCGTCGGCTTTCCGCTCTACGCCGTTCGGGATCTCCACGCGCCCGCGCATGCGAGCGGCTATCTCTGGGCAGCGGTGGCCGGCGGCTCGATCGTGGGCACGTTCGCCTTCCGCGGCGCGCCGAGCCTGGGGCGAGCGGCAGTCTCCTATCTGGCGATCGCGCTCACCGCGCTGCTGTGGCCGCTGGCGACGACGCTCGCCGCCGGGGTGGCGATGATCACGCTGACCGGGGTGCTCGAGGGCCCGGCGTACTCGGGCATGATCGCGCTGCGCCAACGCCACGCGCCGCCGGCCGTGCGCGCGCAGGTGATGACGACGCTGAACAGTTTCAGCGGACTCGCGATCGCAGCTGGATCTGCTGTCGGTGGACTCGTCTCCTCCCCGGTTGCCCTGATCCTCATTCTGGTCGGCGTCAATTTCGCCGCGGCGGCATTCTGCGGGCAGCGGCGTGGGGCGGGCGTGTGATCAGGGATGGGCGATCTCACGTTCCCGGGCCGCCGCCCGTTTCAATGCAGGTCATGTGCCCGCCCGAGCGTGTCCCCGCCGCCGATGGCGTCAAACCGTCGGTGATCGCCGCCGCCGGGGTCACCGTGCTGCTGTGGGCCTCGGCGTTCGTCGGGATCCGCTACGCCGGCCGCGGCTTTGCGCCCGGGCCGCTGGCGCTCGGACGGCTGATCGTCGGCAGCCTCGCGCTCGGCGTGCTCGTGCTCCTGAGGCGCGAGCCGCTGCCGCCGCGGCGCGCGCTGGGCGGGATCGTGGTCTGCGGCCTGCTCTGGTTCGCCGTCTACAACGTCGCCCTGAACGCGGCCGAGCGCCGGGTCGACGCCGGGATCGCCGCTCTGTTGGTCAACGTCGGACCGATCTTCATCGCGATCCTGGCCGGCCTCGTGCTGCGCGAGGGGTTTCCGCGGCTGCTGCTGGCCGGGTGCGGGGTTGCCTTCGTCGGCGCGGCGCTGATCGGGATCGGCACGTCACGGCAGGCGAGCACGGGAGCGTGGGGCCCCATTCTCTGCATCGTCGCCGCGGCCACCTACGCGGGCGGCGTCATCGCCCAGAAGCGCGTGCTGGACCATGCCTCCCCGCTGGCGGTCACCTGGCTGGCCTGCGTGGTCGGGATGATCGGCTGCCTGCCCTTCGCTCCCGAGCTGATCGGCCAGTTGAACACCGCCGGCGCCCGGCCGACCCTGTGGACGATCTATCTCGGCCTCGCGCCAACCGCGATCGGCTTTCTCACCTGGGCGTACGCGCTCTCACACACCGCGGCCGGGCGGATGGGCTCGACGACCTATCTCGTGCCGCCGCTCGCGCTGCTGCTCGGCTGGGCGACGCTCGGGGAGGTGCCGCCGCTGCTCGCCCTGCCGGGCGGAATCCTCTGTCTGGCTGGGGTGGCGCTGGCCCGCAGACCACCGCGGGAGATCTTCTAGTGTGGCGAGCATGCGCGGCTATCGCGGTTCCATCCGTCCCGCCCCCTCGCTCCCGGCGCCATGCTGAGGGCCGCGATCGTCGGTGCCGGCCCGGCCGGCTTCTACGCCGCCGAGCAGCTGCTGCGAGCCGGCTTTGCCGTCGACCTGTACGACGAGCTGCCGACCCCGTTCGGACTTGTCCGCGCGGGGGTGGCGCCCGACCATCCCAAGATCAAGTCCGTCACCCGCGTCTACGCCAAGACGGCCCAGAACTCGGATTTTCGCTTCTTCGGCAACGTCAGCCTCGGGCGTCAGGTGACCCCGGAGGATCTGCGCGAGCGCTACCACGCCGTCGTGTACGCGATCGGCACCGCGACCGACAACCGGCTCGGGATCCCCGGCGAGGACCGCCTCGGATCGCACGCGGCGACCGAGTTCGTGGCCTGGTACAACGGTCACCCCGATTTCGCCGATCACCAGTTCGACCTCGATGGCGGGCGGGCGGTGGTGATCGGCAACGGCAACGTCGCCATCGACGTCGCCCGGATGCTCGTCCTGGACCCCGGGGAGTTGGCCCCGACCGACACGGCGGACCACGCGATCGACGCCTTCGGCAGCGCGACCGTGCGCGACGTCATCCTGCTGGGCCGCCGCGGCCCCGCGCAGGCGGCGTTCACAAATCCCGAGTTGCGCGAGCTCGGGTCGCTGCAGCGCGCTGACGTGATCGTCGACCCGGCGCAGCTCGACGGCGTGCCCGAGCCACAGGACACGACCAAACGACGCAACCTCGAGCTGCTGCGCGAGTACGCCGGGCGTGTCCCCGCCGGGCGCTCGCACCGGTTGGAGCTGCGCTTCCTGCGCTCGCCGTTAGAGATCATCGGCGAGGGCTCCGACGGTCCCGTGACCGGCGTGCGGGCGGCGATCAATCGCCTGGTCACCGCCGCCGACGGACGGGTCAGCGCCGAGCCGACCGGCGACGAGGAGCTGATCGAGTGCGGACTGGTGCTGCGCTCGATCGGCTACCGCGGCGTCCCGATTGCCGGGATCCCCTTTGACCAGGCGCGCGGCCTGATCCGCAATGAGGGCGGCCGGGTGCATGACGAGCACGGGCCCCGCCCGGGCGAGTACGTGTCCGGATGGATCAAGCGCGGGCCCTCGGGGGTGATCGGGACCAACAAGAAGGACTCCGCGGACACCGTCGCCCGAATCGTGGAGGACGCTGAGGCGGGACGGCTGACCGCGCTGGCCACGGACGATCCCGATGCGATCACCGCGTGGCTGAGCGAGCGTGCGCCCGACCACGTGACCTGGGCAGGATGGGAGATGATCGACGCGCAGGAGTCCGCGCTGGGCCAGTCGGCCGGCCGGCCGCGGGTCAAGCTCGTCCGTCTTGACGATCTCGTGTCCGCCAGTCGGCGGCGCTGAGCGAAAGCACGGCGATCGGCGCACCGGCGCGCCCGGTGCTGTCGGCGTCCCGGGTCAGCCCGATCGCTTCGGCGACGCGCAGGGAGGCCGCATTGGGCGGTGCGATCCGGGCCACGACGCGCGGAGCACCCAGCCACCAGCCGATCTCGTGATCGTCGGCGGCGATGCCAGAGTCCGCGCCGGCAAAGTTCAGCGCGGCGAAACCGATCGCGGTCCCGGTTGCGCTCAGCGTGGCCACCCACCAGCCGAACCCGTGCTCGCGCCAGTGACCGTCGGTACGCTCTGAGACCTCCGCGGCTCGCGTGGGCGGCCAGGGTGTGCCGTCCCCGATGAAGTGCATGACCTCGGGTGTGGCCGACAGCGCGGTGAGCAGCGGCGCGTCTGCCGGGGTGAAGGGATCCAGCCGGAGGCGGTGGGTGTGCAGCGGTTCCGGGGCCACGGCGTCTGTCGCTAGCGGCAGTACTCGGCTTCCCGGCACCATGACGCGCAACCTTCAGGTTGCGCTAGGGTCCGCGCCATGCCCAGGTCACTGCTCATCCTCGGAGGCACCGGATTCGTCGGCCCCGCGCTCGCGGCCGAGGGGCTGGCGCGCGGATGGGCGGTGACGACGTTCACCCGTGGACAGCGGCCGACCTCCGGCGAGAACGTCGAGCGCCTGCACGGCGACCGGACGCAGCCCGGCGCCATGGCCGCGCTCGTGGCGCGCGACTGGGACCTGGTGCTGGATACGTGGTCAGGGGCGCCGCGGGTGGTGCGCGACAGCGCCCAGGCGCTGACCGGGCGCGCTGGAGGCTACGTGTACATCTCCAGCGGCTCGGTCTATGCCCCGCCGGTTGCGCTCGGGGTGAGCGAGGATGCTCGGACCGTGCCGGGCTCACCCGACGCCGAGGCCGGCGAGTACGCCGAGTGCAAGCGGGGCGCCGAGCTGGCCGTCCTGGCCGCCTTCGGCGAGCGAGCGCTGATCCTTCGCTCCGGGTTGATCCTCGGACCCGGCGAGGACGTCGGACGCCTGCCTTGGTGGCTGGCCCGGATGGCGCGCGGCGGTGAGGTGCTGGCCCCCGGTCCGCCCGATCTCGGGTTGCAGATGATCGACTGCCGGGATCTCGCGGCGTTCGCGATCACGGCCGGCGCCGCCGGGGTCGCGGGGCCGCTGAACACGGTCAGCCACGCCGGTCACGCAACCATGCGCTCGCTGCTGGAGGCCTGCCGGGAGGTGGCTGCCCCACCGGGGACTGAGCTGCGCT
>JALYTU010000568.1 GCA_030854125.1 Actinomycetota bacterium
TCTGACGGTCGCCTGCGCGAGCTCGAGCGGGCACTGGCCCGGACCGGGCGACCGCTCGGCGCGGGGATCACCCTGGCTGAGCTCGAGCATCGCTTCCGCGGCTCGCCGGGGGCCTGTGGCTACGTGCGGGCTCTGCGCCTGGAGCGCTATCGAACCGGTGTCGCCGAGCCGCCGACAGGAGGCCGTCGAGCCCTGCGCGCCGAGCTTGCCGCCGGACTTGGCCTGCGCGGTCGTATGCGGGCCCTGTGGGCGCTGCCTCCGCGCCCGGGCGGGCGCTGATCGGGCCCGGCCGAAGCCTCTACGGCACTAGGGGAGCCCTAACATTAAGGTGATGCACGAGGTGTATGACCTGTTCCGCCGTGGCACGGAGCTGCTCGAAGCCGGGCACTGGTATCAGGCGGCGATCCCGCTGCGCAAGGCGCGCGACCTCGCCCCCGAACAGACCTCGATCCGCGAGGCCCTGGGCCGGGTTCTCTTTCACATCCAGGAGTACGAGCAGGCCGCCCGGGAGTTCGCAGCCGTCACCGAGCGCGCCCCGACCAACGACTACGCGCTGTTCTGCCTGGGGCGGTGCCTGCAGTTGCTGGGTCGCCACCAGGAGGCACGTCACCCGCTGGCGCTCGCCGCCTGCCTGCAGCCGGGACGGCGCGACTACCGCGTGTACCGCGACCGGGCCCGGGCCCAGGCCGGGGAGTAGGGCCCATCACGACCGCCGGTCCGCGCCCCCGGCACGGCCCGTCGGTGCTACCCTCGAAACACAGCTTTCGTCCGGGCGCTTTCCCGGTAGCAGGACCTGAAAGTGGGCGCTCGCCCGCTTTTTTTATGAGTTGACCAGCATCGACGGAGGAGATCGTGACCGCACTGCAGACCGAGATCGAAGCCAGGCTCACGGGCCTCGAGCCCGACGTCGAGCTGCTGCTGGCCGAGATCTTGGCCGGCTCGACGCTGCGCCTCTACATCGATCACCCCGACGGGGTGACCCTCGCCGTGTGCGAGCGGGTGTCGGCTCATCTGGCCGACTATCGCGAGCGGTACACGCTCGAGGTGTCCTCGCCCGGCAGCGATCGTCCGCTCACCAAGCCCCAGCACTATTCGCGCTTCCTCGGGCGCCGCGCCCGCGTTCGGTTGCGCGGGGACGCAGCGCGAGCGCAGGGAGATGGTCACCGGCAGCCGACACCGCCAACGAAGTTGGTGGTTGGCGAGCTCGTCGGCGCCTCCGAACGCGAGGTGACGATCGCCGCGGGCGATGGCGTGGTCACCATCCCATATGAGCAGATCGCCCGCACCAACCTCGTCCCCGGAGACTGACGTCATGTCCAAGGAGATCGTCGAGGCCGTACGGGGCCTCGCAGCCGAAAAGAACATCTCGCTGGAGAAGCTGATGGAGGCGCTGGAGGATGCGCTGCTGTCGGCGTATAAGAAGACCCCCGGCTCGGCTCCCTACGCCAAGGTCGAGATGGACCGCGAGAGCGGGGACTTCATCGTCTGGGAGCTGAAGATCCCGCCCGAGCTCGAGGAGCAGTTGCTCGTCGAGGCCACCGAAGACCAGCTGCCGGCCGTCGATCCCGAGACGGGGGAGATGCGTGAGGCGCCCGAGCCGGAGATCGACCTCGAGAAGCTGCGCGAGTATGAGGACCAGATCGAGACCGCGGACGTCACGCCGCACGACTTCGGTCGGATCGCCGCCCAGACCGCCAAGCAGGTGATCCTGCAGCGGATCCGAGAGGCCGAGCGCGACATGATGTTCGAGGAGTACCGCGATCGCGTCGGCGAGCTGATCACCGGGATCGTCCAGCAGTCGGACTCCCGCTACACGCTCGTGCAGCTGCGCGAGCGCGTCGAGGCGCTGCTGCCCAAGTCTGAGCAGGTCGACGGCGAGCGCTATGACCACTCCCAGCGGATCAAGGCCGTCATCAAGGACGTGTCCAACTCCACCAAGGGCCCGAGCATCATCGTCTCGCGGCGCGACCCCGAGCTGATCAAGTCCCTGTTCGAGCTCGAGGTCCCTGAGATCGCCGACGGTCTGGTCGAGATCACCGGCGTCGCTCGCGAGCCCGGCTACCGGTCCAAGATCGCCGTCGTCTCGCACGTCGACGGGGTCGATCCGGTCGGCGCCTGCGTCGGGCCCCGGGGCTCCCGGGTGCGGATGGTCGTCTCCGAGTTGCGCGGCGAGAAGATCGACATCATCCCCTACAACGAAGAGCCCGCCCGATTCGTCGCCAAGGCGCTGTCGCCCGCACGCGTGCGCGAGGTGCTCGTCGACGATGCCGGCAAGCAGGCGACGGTGATCGTGCCCGACGATCAGCTGTCGCTGGCGATCGGCCGGGAGGGCCAGAACGCGCGGCTGGCTGCCCGCCTGACCGGCTGGCGGATCGACATCCGCTCCGAGACCGAGTTCGCCGCCGAGGAGGCCGAGCACGGCTACGAGGAGGACGATGTCCCCGGGGGCCGCTGCGCGGCGATCCTCTCCAACGGCCGGCGCTGTCCCAATGCTGCGCTGCCCGGCTCGCGCTACTGCGGGATCGACTCCCACCAGGCCCTGGCCAACAGCGACACCGATCAGCTCGGTGACGAGGCCGGCCTCGGCGTCGAGGAGCCGCCCGCCGATGTCGCGGTGGCCGACGGCGACGACAGCGCAGTCGCCTAGGCGATCTACACTCAGGTGAGCACATGAACAAGCGCGTCCACGAAATCGCCAAGCAGCAGGGAGTGCCTGCCAAGGACGTCCTGGCACGCCTGCAGGCAGCGGGGGTCGATGTCACAGCGTCCTCGTCCTCGGTGGACGAGGCGCTGGCGCGCCGCGTGCTCGCCCGCGCCGCCGCCAAGGAGCAGGCTGCCAAAGCGGCGGCCCCCAAC
>JALYTU010000569.1 GCA_030854125.1 Actinomycetota bacterium
CGCGAAGTCCCGACGATCGAACCGGATCCCACATGGACTCTGGTCTTTGACGGCGTCGATCCGCTCCTCGAGCGTGTCCGCGAATCGCTGCTGACATTGGCCGACGGTCGCCTGGGCACGCGAGGAAGCGTGCTCGTCACTAGCCTCGCGGACATGCCGAGCGTGCTTCACGCCGGTGTGTACGTCGGCAGCGGGCCCGAGACGGAGCTGCTGGCGGGACCGCGGTGGAACCGCGTGACCGTCGAGCTGGCCGAGACGCCCACCGTGCGTCGGGTCCTGGACCTGCATACCGGTGTGCTGCGTCAGGAGCTGCAGTCCGGTGAGGCTCGGCTCGAGGCGTTGCTGCTCTCGTCGCTTGCGCTACCTGCGACGACCGCTGTGCGGATTCGTGACCGTGGCTTCGGGATCCCGATGCAGCGCGGGCTGCAGCCGCCCGGCGCGGCAGCGCCCGAGCAAGGCACCGGCGACGGCGCCGAGTGGATGCGAGTCCTCGGGTCGCCAGGCTCGATCGCTGCCGCTGTGCGCGAGACCGTCAGCGGTCCGGCCGGCGACCGCGTCCTTGATCGCATCACTGCCTACGAGGGCGACGCTACTGGCGTCGCCGATGAGCGTCGCGCGTTGCGCACGCTCACACGCGCTCAGACGCTCGGGTTCGAAACTCTGCTCGGCGAGCATCGCCACGCGTGGGCGGCGCGGTGGGAGAACGCGGACGTCCGCGTCGACGGGGACCCCGAACTGCAGCTCGCGGTCCGCCTCGCCCTCTTTCACCTGATGGCCTCGGTCAGCAGTGAGGGCGACGCCGCAGTCGGCGCCCGGGGACTGACGGGCAGCGCGTACCGCGGGCACGTGTTCTGGGACAGCGACGTGTATGTGCTGCCGTTCCTGGCCGCGACCCATCCGGCGGCTGCGCGCGCGATGCTCGAGTACCGGATCCGCCGGCTGCCCGCCGCCGTGCACGCGGCTCGGGCACTGGGACGCTCCGGCGCGCGGTTCGCGTGGGAGTCGGCCACCTCAGGGGAGGACGTGACCCCGCGCTCGGCTCCGGGTCGCGACGGTGAGGTGCAGCCGATCCTCACCGGCGAGCTGGAGGAGCACATCGTCGCTGACGTCGCGTGGGCGGCCCAGCACTACACCGACTGGACCGGCGATGTCGCGTTCGCGAGAGGCCCCGGTCGCGAGTTGCTTGTCCAGACGGCGCGCTGGTGGGCGTCACGAATCGAGCTCGACGAGGACGAGCGCGCACACATTCGTGGGGTTATCGGCCCCGACGAGTACCACGAGCGGGTTGACGACAACGCGTACACCAACGTGATGGCACGCTGGAACCTCCGCCAGGCGGCGCACGCCACCGCCGACGGCGCGGTCGAGAGCTCCGAGCGTCACCGATGGCTCGAGCTCGCGGACTCGCTCATCGACGGCTACGACCCGCAGACCGGGCTGTACGAGCAGTTCGCCGGGTTCTACACGCTCGAGCCGCTGATCGTGGCCGAGATCGCGCCGCACCGTCCGGTGGCCGCAGACCAGCTCCTCGGAGCGGCGCGGACGCACGCCGCGCAGGTCGTCAAGCAAGCCGACGTGCTGATGCTGCACTATCTGATCCCCGAGGAGGTCGCCGACGGGTCGCTGGGGCCTAACCTCCTGTTTTACGAGCCACGAACCGCACACGGAAGCTCGCTCTCCGTGGGCGTGCACGCCACGCTGCTCGCCCGCGCCGGCCGCCTAGACCCCGCGCTTGAGCTGTTGCGACTGACGGCCCGGATCGATCTCGACGACATCGGCCAAGTGACCGCCGGAGGCGTGCACCTCGCGGCGATGGGCAGCCTGTGGCGAGCGCTCTCGCTCGGGTTCGCCGGGCTGGCACCCGACGAGAACGGACTACGGGTCGATCCGGTCGCGATGCCTGGGATCGACGCGCTCGAGCTGCGACTGCGGTTTCGCGGCAGCCGCGTCCGCGTCCGCGTTACCGCCGGCACCGCCCAGATCAGCGCCTCGCCGCCGATCACGATCCTGGTTCCAGGCCACGACTCGCACAAGGTCGGCCCAGACCCATTCAGGTTCGATCTGTCGCCCCGCTCCGAAAGGAGCAGCCCTCCATGAGCCACGTGCTCGCCGCGATCGACACCAGCCCGTCCGCGCAGGCCGTGCTGGAGACCGCGATATCGATAGCCGAGCTCTTCGAAACCACGGTCGAAGCGCTCCATGTGCGGGAGGATGGATCCGATCCCGCGCGCGCGATCGCTGACGCAGCCGGCATCAAGGTCCGCGAGATATCAGGCTCGCCGATCGCAGAGATCGTTACCGCGGCAGAGGATCCGCGTGTCATCGCGGTTGTGCTCGGCGCGCGCGGAGCGCGTCCCAGCGCGCTGCCAGCGGGGCACGTGGCGCTCGAAGTGATCACGCGGGTCTACAAGCCAGTCGTCGTCGTCCCCCCGACCGCGACCGCTCACCGGCGGATCGCGCAGGTCCTGATCCCGCTCGAGGGGACAGAGGAGAGCTCTCAGGCGATCAGCGACCTAGTCGAGCTGGCGGGACGCCTGGACGCGGAGGTGCTCGTCCTCCACATCCACGCTCCCGACGCCGTTCCGGCCTTCGAAGATCAACCTCAGTACGCCATCCCGGCCTGGAACAGCGAGTTCATCGCCCGCTTCGTCACCCCCGAATCTCACGTCAAGGTCATCAGCCACGTCGGCGAGCCGACCGACCACATCGTCGCGGTCGCCGTCAACGTGCAGGCCGACTTGATCGCTCTCGCCTGGAACCAGAACCTCGCCCCCGGCCGCGCGACGGTCGTCCGCGAGACGCTCGCGCAGAGCCCGATCCCTGTCATCCTCCTCCCCACAACCGTCACGCGGGAAT
>JALYTU010000570.1 GCA_030854125.1 Actinomycetota bacterium
AGATACGTCCGACCGACCGAGTCTCGATTGATACTCAAGCGCCGGTCGACCCCAAGGGCCCCCCGGACCCGTAGCCACGTCGAGGGCAGGCCGGCATCGCGTAATTCTCTTTCCTCTCATCACCGATCAGCGCAGGAGTAGCCATCTTGTGCCCCTCTGATCTGACACCAACCAGTCGTGGGTCAGTCCTGCGCGCCTCGGTCGCGGTTGACGCGAGGAAGTGGCTGTGCCTGATCGTCCCGCCTGGCCGTAATCAGGAGCACGCCGCGCGGAGCGGCGAAAGTCGGGGATGGGTGCCTATCCGTGATTCCGGGTCTTATGGCTGGTGCGCTCGATTGCGGCCTGGGCGCGGGCGCGGGCGTCTTTGGCTCGTCGGGCGCTGTGGTCAGCTCGCGCTTGGATAGCGTCAGCGCGCGCGAGCATTTGCTCGGCTCGCAGGCGCTCAGCGGTGACGGGGTCGACGACACGGGGGGCTTGCGGGTCGTCGAGGTCTGCTTGTTGGTCGTCGAGGAGTGTCTGGTGTTCATCGCGGGCGCGCTGGGCGTCGTCGAGGATGTCCTGGGAGGCGGCTCGTCGTGTCTGGGCGAGTCCGGCCTCGACCTGCCGGCGTTCTTGGTCTGCCATATCGGTGTTGTCGGTCGCGCCGGCGTCGATCTCGTGGTCGAGCTGGGCTTGCTCTTGGTCGAGGCTCTCCTGCTCGCGATCTCCGATCGCCTGTTGACGGTCTCCTAGGGCCTGCTCGAGGCCGGCGATGCCTTGATCGGTGTCAAGGCCCTTCTGGGCGCGATCCTGGGGCATGGGGTCACTCTCTCGGTTTCGTCGCTTGGTAGACGTCGTCCGCGGGCGCGGGTAGCGCGAAGTGGTATCCCTGGGCGTAGTCGACGCCCAGCTCGCGGATGATCTGCAGCGTCGCTTCGGTCTCGACGCCCTCGGCCACGGTCTTCTGGCCCATGCCGCGGGCGAGGGTCACGATCGCTTCGATGACGTGGCGGTTGATCTCGGACGCTTCGCTGTCGAGATCTCGCACGAACTCCTGGTCTATTTTCAACAGGCTGACCGGGAGGTGCTTGAGGTAGCGAAAGCTGCCGTAGCCGGTGCCGAAGTCATCAAGCGCGACTCCGCAATTCAGCCGGCGGACGTTCTCGATGAATACCTGCGCGACGCCCTCGTTATGGATCAGCGCCGTTTCGGTGACCTCGAAGACGATCAGCCGAGGATCAACGCCTTTGATGGCGAGCTGCTCCTCGACGTAGCGAAACAGCCCGGGGTCGCTCAGTGAGTCAGCCGACAGGTTGACCCCTACACGGTGCCCGGCGGCGGCATAGACCATCGCCATCTCGAAGACTTCACGGTCGATCTCCTGGATCAGACCATGCGCCTCGGCGACCGGCAAAAACGGGTTCTCCGCGCATCGATGTGGTCAGAGTGAGACCCGGGTTGTGGTCTTGAGCAGGACTTTCTAGGTTTCCGGAATTCCTCGCAGGTTGCGCGCTGGTTGCTGACGCGCCGCCGTCCCTCCAGGCAGGCTGCTGGCTGTTCGAAGGTCAACGGCTTGCGAGGGAGGACGACGTGCGCGTCACGAGTGCATTTTCCAGGCTTCTGCGCCTGGAGGGCGTGTGGATCAAGAAGGTCCGGTTCGAGCCGGGGGCGGTGGTCGTCGATGTTGCGCTGCGCCGTCGGCGGCTGCTGTGCCCGGAGTGCGGGTACTCGACCAAGGCGCGGAAGGACACCCGGCCCGAGGACACTGTCTGGCGGCATCTCGATCTCGGGGTCTGGCGGCTGGAGGTCCATTGCCGGCGCCGGCGTCTGTGGTGCCCGGAGCATGGGGCGCGTACTGAGGGCGTCCCGTTCGCCCGTCCGGGTTCTGAGTTCACGCGCGACTTCGAGTGTCTCGTCGCGTGGCTGGCGACCCGGACGGATAAGACGACGATCAAGCGGATGCTCAGAATCGACTGGGGCACGGTCGGGCGGATCATCAGCCGGGTCTGTGTCGACGAGCTCGATCCCGGCCGGCTGGACGATCTCTTTGACATCGGGATCGACGAGGTCAGCTGGCGCAAGCAGCACCGTTACCTCACGCTCGTGGTCGACCATCAGCGCCGCCAAGTGGTGTGGGGCAGCGAGGGCTCGGGCGAGAAAGCCGCTGATGAGTTCTTCGCTGACCTGGACTCGGCTTCGCTCGCTGCCCCTCCCAAGCCAGAAACCTCAGAAACCGTCGAGGTCCAGCAACAATCCCCCGCGTCGGCCGAGGCTGAGAACTCGCCGGCGAAGATCGGGCAGCGCGCCTCAAAGCTACGGGCGATCTCGATGGACATGAGACCCGGCTACGCGAAGTCCGCCCGCGGCCACGCGCCCCAAGCGATCGTCTGCATCGATCCGTATCACGTGGTGCAGCTCGCTAACCAGGCGCTTGACGAGGTCCGCCGCGGCTACTGGAACGAGCTGCGCTCGCTCGGCGACCCCGACGCCGCCAAGCGCTTCAAGGACGCCCGCTGGTCGCTGCTCAAAGCGCCGAAGAACCTCACCGACAAGCAGGCCGTCACGCTGAAGCGACTGAAGGCGGCCGGCGGCGAGGTCTGGCGCGGCTACCTGCTCAAAGAAGCCGTCCGCGGGATCTTCGAGCACGGCCTCACTGTCGAGGACGTCGAAGTGCTGATCGACCGGCTCCTGTCCCGACTCGCTCGCAGCCGCCTTGACCCGTTCATCCGGCTCGGGAAAACGATCCGCAAGCACCGCGACGGGATCCTCGCCGCGATCCGCCTCGGGATTAACCAAGGCCGCACCGAAGCGCTCAACAACAAGGTCCGGCTGATCACCCGCCGCGCTTACGGATTTCACTCCGCCAA
>JALYTU010000571.1 GCA_030854125.1 Actinomycetota bacterium
GACCGTCACGAAGACCGCCACGGTGTCGCTGCACAGCAACCAATACGAAGTCGACGCCGCGCTCATGGGTCGCAAGGTCGAGCTCATCTTCGACCCGTTCGACCTGACCCGGATCGAGGTCCGCTACCAGCACCGCCCGTTCGGAACCGCGGTCCCGCTCGTGATCGGCCGCCACACCCATCCGCAAGCCGAGCGCGAGGTCCCGCCGCCGTCGACCCCGACCGGGATCGACTACCTCAAGCTCCTCGCCGACAAACGCGACGCCGAACTGGGCGGGCACCGGATCGACTACGCCAGCCTCACCCAACCCGACGGCGACGGCGACGGCGACGGCGACGGCGACGGCGACGGCGACGGCGACGGCGACGGCGACGATCGTGACATCAACGAAGAGGAGGGACGCGAGGGATGAGTATCGATCGGTTGCGCTCGCATTACGGATTCTCGCGGATGCCGTTCGGGAAGGATCTCGCGCCGGGGATGCTGCACGCCCACGGCGCGCACGCCGAGGCGGTCGCCCGGATCGGGTGGTGCATCGCCGAGCAGGCGATCGGCGTCGTCTCGGGCGAGTGCGGTGCCGGGAAGACGGTCGCCGCCCGGGCGGCGGTCGCCGGCCTCGACGCGTCCCGGCACACGATCCTCTACCTCGGGACGCCCGGGGTGGGGCTGCGCGGGATCTACGGGCTGATCGTCACCGCGCTGGGCGGCACCCCGAGGTTTCACCACGCCGCACTGATCCCCCAAGCCCAGGAACTGCTCGCCGCCGAGACCACCGAGCGGGGCAAGCACGTCGTGCTGATCATCGACGAGGCGCACCTCCTCGACGCCGAGAGCCTCGATGGCGTGCGCTGCCTGTCGAACATGGGGATGGACCAGACCGCCCCGTTCTGCCTGCTGCTGCTCGGCCAGCCCACATTGCGTCGCCGGCTGCGCCAAGGCACGTTCACCGCACTGGATCAGCGAATCGCGGTCCGCTACGCGATCACCGGCCTTTCCGCCAAGGAGACGACCAGCTACGTGCAGCACCACCTCGCGCTCGCGGGCCGCTCCGACACCCTGTTCTCCGACGACGCGATCAGCTTGATCCACGAGGTCTCCCGCGGCCTGCCACGTCAGGTGAACAACCTCGCGGTTGGATCGCTGATCGCCGCTTTCGCCGCGAAGAAAGCGATCGTGGACGAGTCTGCCGCCCGCGTCGCGGTCGCTGAGATCTCCGCCGAATGACGATCCTCACAGACCGGCCGCCCGAGGACCCTCCACCGGCTGACACTGCGCTGCTTGCGCCGCCCGCGGGATGGCCCGAGCCACCCGACCCGGCTGTCTACCACGAGCTGCTCGGCGAGATCGTCACCACGATCGCGCCGCACACCGAAGCCGATCCCGTCGCGATTCTCACCCAACTCCTGGTCGCGTTCGGGGCGGCTGTCGGCCGCGGCGCGTTCTTCCAGGTCGAGGCGACCCGCCATCACCCCAACGAGTTCATGCTGCTGACCGGCGATAGCAGCAAGGCCCGCAAGGGCTCATCCTGGGACCACGTCAGACGATTGATCGCCGCCGTCGACCCGACGCTCGACCGGCGGATCCTGACCGGCCTGTCCTCCGGTGAGGGGCTGATCTGGGCTGTCCGCGACCCGACCACTCAAGACCCCGGCATCACCGATCAGCGACTGCTCGTGATCGAGCCCGAGTTCGCGAGCGTCCTCAAAGCATCCGCCCGTGAAATCTCAACCCTCTCGCCAACACTGCGCTCCGCCTGGGACGGCCGGCCGCTCGCGATCCTCACCCGCACCGCCCCCGCGCGCGCGACCAACCCGCACATCGCCCTGATCGGGCACATCACCCAAACCGAGCTGCGGCGATACACCACCACGATCGAGCTCGCCAACGGCTACCTCAACCGCATCCTCATCGTCGCCTGCCGACGCCAACGCCTCCTGCCAGAAGGCGGCCACCACGACCCCCTCGCAGACACCGGCCTGCCCCGCCTACTCGCCGTCACTCTCACACACGCCCAGAAAGCCGGCCACGTCCACCTCCACCCAGACACCCGCGAGTTCTGGCACGACGCTTACCGACAGCTCGCCCGACCGCTCCCCGGCGTGCTCGGCCAGATCACCGCCCGCGCCGAGGCGCACACAATCCGCCTCGCGCTCACCTACGCCCTCGCCGACGGCAAACGACAGATCAGCCCGCTGCACCTCCAAGCCGCGCTCGCGCTCCACGACTACTCCGCCCGCTCCGCCGCCTGGGCCCTCCAAGGCACCACCGGCCAGCCACTCGCCGAACAGATCCACACCGCCCTCCGCCAAACCCCGGCCGGCCTGACCCGCAGCCAGATCAGCGACACCCTCAAACACAACCAGCCCGCCGGCCAACTCGACAACGCCCTCCGCGCCCTCCAAGCCGCCGGCCGCGCGACCGTCACCATGATCGCTACCGGCGGCCGCCCGGCGCAGCTCTGGACCGCAACCCCAGCCCCATAACGACATACTTCTTCTTTCGTACCCCACCCCCCGATGCCCACGCAAAGCAGCACCACCATGGCCAAACTCAGCGGCGCTCAACAGATGTAGTCGATCACCGCCCATCCGATGTCGTCCGGCAGCGGCAGCGTCAACGGCACGCCGGTCTTGTGCTGCGTCAACGCCAGCGTCTTGGCCCGCCAATCGAACCACCCGAGCTCCAAACGGCGCAGGTCTCCGACCCTCACACCGAGCCTGACGGTCAGCAACACCATCGCGTAGTCGCGTTTCCCGATCGCGGACTGCCGATCGATCTGGCCCAGGACCAGGCGGACATCCTCAGCCGTCCACGGGTACGGAGCCGACTGGCCGCGCCGGGGATAA
>JALYTU010000572.1 GCA_030854125.1 Actinomycetota bacterium
GATACAGGTCACGGCCGGGGGCGGCGGTGACGGCTGTCAGAGCTTCCGGCGCGAGGCCCACGTCCCCAAGGGCGGCCCCGACGGCGGCGACGGGGGCCGGGGCGGCGACGTGGTGATCGTCTGCAACGACTCGTTGCGCGACCTGGCCAGCTACCGCCGGCGGCCGCGGTACGCCGCTCGGCGGGGCGGCAACGGCGAGGGCGGGCTGCGCCACGGCGCCGACGGAGGTGCGCTGGAGATGCACGTCCCGCCCGGGACCGAGGTGACGATCGAGCGCGACGGCACGCGCCACGACCTCGTGGTCCCCGGTCAGCGTGCGCTGGTCGCGCGGGGAGGCCCCGGTGGGCGAGGCAACAAGCGCTTCGCCGGGCCCACCCATCAGACGCCGCGCTTTGCCGAGCGCGGCCTGCCCGGCGAGGAGAGCTGGATCGTCATGCAGCTCAAGCTGCTGGCCGACGTCGGGCTGATCGGCCTGCCCAACGCGGGCAAGTCCTCATTGCTGGCGCGGCTCACCCGGGCGCACCCCAAGGTCGCCGGCTACCCCTTCACCACGCTGGAGCCCAATCTCGGCACCCTGCAGGGGGAATCGCGACAGCTGGTGATCGCCGACATCCCCGGCCTGATCGAGGGTGCCAGCGACGGCGCCGGCCTCGGCCACGAGTTCCTGGCCCACGTCGAGCGCACCCGACTGCTCGTCCACGTGCTCGATCTCAGCCCGCTGGATGGCTCTGACCCGATCGCCAACCACGCGATCGTCGAACGTGAGCTGTCCGACCACGATCCTCGTCTCGCCGCCCTGCCGCGGATGATCGCCCTTTCCAAGGCCGACCTCGTGGATCCGGCCAGAACGGCGGCCGCCAGAGCGGAGTGGCAGGAGCGTGCGGGCCCGGACGTCCCGGTCCTGGTCACCTCCGCGGTCTCGCGAGCCGGACTGCCCGAGCTCAGCGCCCAACTGCTGCGCCGTGTTCCCGCGCAGCCCGATCCCGTGGCTGCCTACGCCGACGTGGCGGCGACCGGCCCGGATCTCAGTGACGGGGAGCTGGCTGAGCACCGCGTCTACCGGCCCGCGGCGCAGCGCAGCTTCCAGGTGCTGAAGACCGGTAACCAGGCCTTTGCGGTCACGGGCGCCGGGATCGAGCGGCTGATGGCGCGCTATGACCTGGAGAACGAGGAGGCGCTTGCCCACGTCGAGCGCCGGCTGCGCGGGATCGGGGTTATCCGGGCGCTGGAGGCGGCCGGCTTTGAGCCCGGGGACGAGGTTCAGATCGCCGGCATGGTGTTCGAACTGGACCCCGACGTGTAGGATCGCCGCCGTCCGGCCGGATATACCCATTTGAGGAGAAAAGCATGATGCGCACACGAGCTTTGGTGCTCCTGACGCTGGCGATGACGCTGGCAGTGGCGGGCGGCGCGTCCGCGCGTGTGCTGCGGGTCGGGACCTATCACGGGATCAAGGGGCAGTACACGACCGTCCAGGCCGCGGTCAGGGCCGCTCACGCCGGGGACTGGATCCTCATCGGTCCGGGCGATTACAAGACCTCCCCGCGCGCGATCAGCGCGCCCAGCGGCCACTCCGACGTCCCCGCCGCCGTGCTGATCACCAAAGCGCGCCTGCACATCCGCGGCATGAACCGCAACTCGGTGATCGTGGACGGGACCAAGCCGGGCTCGGCGACGTGCAGCCGGGCGACCGGGGCCCAGAACTTCGGACGCGCGGTCCGCGGCGGTAAGCCGTCGGGGGTCAACGGGCTGATGGTCTTCAAGGCCAGCGACGTCTCGATCGAGAACCTCACCGCCTGCAACTTCCTCGGCGGCTCACAGAGCGCCGGCAACGAGATCTGGTGGAACGGCGGTGACGGCAGCGGCAAGATCGGCGGCTACGGCTTCTATGGGGGCTATCTCTCGACGACGAGCACCTACCTGAAGAGCCAGAGCAAAGCCGGCGAGTTCAGCGCCGCCCAATACGGCGTCTTCTCCAGCAACTGGAGCGGTGGGACCTGGGATCACATCTACGCCTCGAACTTCAACGACTCGGGCTTCTACATCGGAGCCTGCCAGCAGGTCTGCAACCAGACGCTCAACCACGGTCGCGCGCAGTACAACGCGCTCGGCTACTCGGGGACCAACTCCGGTGGACGGCTGCTGATCGAGAACTCGGAGTTCGATCACAACGAGGACGGGTTCGACACCAACTCCCAGAACGCCGACGAGCCGGCGCCCCAGAACGGCGCCTGCCCGGCCGGGGTCAAGCCGCCGGTGGCCGGTGCCCCGACCTGCTGGGTGTTCTTCCACAACTACGTGCACGACAACAACAACCCCAACGTGCCCGCCGCGGGCTCGGCCGCCCAGGGTCCGGTCGGGACCGGGATGTCGGTCGCCGGTGCCCGCAACGACACGATCATGGGCAACACGTTTACCCACAACAACGCCTGGGGTCTGGTCCTCGTGCCCTATCCGGACTCCGGCGGCCCCTGCGATGGCGGCACGGTCGGCGGTCTCGGCGCCGGCAGCTGCCTGTTCGACATCTGGGGAACTCACGTGATCGACAACCGATTCGCTTCCAACGGTGGTTACGGGCACCCGAGCAACGGGGACTTCCAAACGATCAACATCCAACCCGGCCACCAGGGCTTCTGCTACTCAGGCAACCGTGAGCTCGGTGGGGGCCCGCTGAGCCCGGCGAGCACGCAGTCGGCCCAGACCCTGAACGCCAACTGTGGCAACTCAGCAGCTCCGGCCGGGGCGACCGATCCGGCCTTCCTGTCCGAGGTGACCTGTGACGCCCAGGCGGGAGCCAACCCGCCGGCGGCGTGCCCCACCGGGGGCTACCCGCGGGTCACCAAG
>JALYTU010000573.1 GCA_030854125.1 Actinomycetota bacterium
CATCGCGAGCGTCTGGTCGCGGCGCGCACCCGGATGATTAACGAGCTGCGCTGGCAGCTGCATGACCTCTGGCCCGACTGGGAGCTCCCTGCCAGGGCGTTGATTCACCCCGCCTGGCAGACCAAGATCTCCCGGCGTCTGGCGCACGCTGAGCGGTCAGCCCGGGTCCAGATCGCCCGCGACATGATCTGCCGTGTACGCGAGCTGACGCGCTCGATCACCGCGCTGGCAGACCAGCTCGCCAGCCTCGTCGCACAGGCCGCCCCGCAGCTACTAACCGAGCCCGGGCTCGGCGTGCTGCTCGCCGCGAAGTTCATTGGTGAGATCGCCGGCATCGACCGCTTTACCTCAGACGCCCAACTCGCACGCCTAGCGGGCTGCGCACCGATCCCCGTCTCATCCGGACGCACCGACCGCCACCGCCTGGACCCCGGCGGCAACCGACAGCTCAACCACGCCTTCCACATGCTCGCGGTCACCAAGATCCGCCACGACCCCAGAACTGCCGTCTACCTCGCCAAACAACGCGCCAACGGCAAGACCAACAAGGACGCCATCCGCAGCCTCAAACGCCACCTCGTCCGCCGCGTCTACCACCTCCTACGCGACCCCGCCAGCGTTCCAACAACGGTCTGCTTGACATAGGAGGGCGTCCTGATAACTGTGTAGGCGGCTGATGGTTAGGTTAACGGTGACTCCGACGGTGTCAATGTGTGACGGTCAGTTTGCATGGTCAGGGACCCGGTCTCCGAAGTGGATCTTGAACGCCAGTAGCGCGGTGGTCCAGTTCCGGGTTCGGGTCCATTGCGGGACGGCGTTCTGCAAGGCGAGGTAGACGAGCTTGCGGGCGGCGTCCTCGCTCGGGAAGCTTCCCTTGGTCTTGATCGCTTTGCGGAGCTGCCGGTTTAGGGCTTCTATGGCATTTGTATCCGGTATGAAAGGCGGCAGATGCCGTTGTGTCCCCCCGACCGGCCCGGATCGTGTTCGTCGTCTGGGCTGGTGAGTACGGTGCGACCGTCCGGGATGCGGGGCATCCGGGAGCAAACGCAGGCTGGCAGGCCGTTCTTATACGATGCGCTTCGAGCGCGAGTTAGTAGTTGGCCGCCCCCGCGACTCGCCCGGATGCGCCTCGAGCGCGAATCCGTAGGTGTCGTTTGCCCGCCTTGTCTCCCACCCTGTCAACCAGGAGTGCTGGGAGGTGAAGTGTGGGACGCAGATGCATAGGAATGGACGTTCACCGCGAGTTCGCGCAGCTGGCGGTGTGGGAGCACGGGAAGGTCCGCCAAGCCGGGAAGATCGCGCTGACCGCGGAGGCGCTGCGCGTGTTTTGCGACAGCCTGGGTCCGGAGGATGAGGTCGCGATCGAGGCGACGTGCAACACGCACGCGATCGTCAGGCTGATCAAACCGCATGTTGCGCGGGTGGTGGTGTCAAATCCGCAGAAGACCCGAGCGATCGCCGAGGCGAAGGTCAAGACTGACAAGGTCGACGCTGCGATCCTCGCCGAGCTGCTCGCGGCGGACTTTCTGCCGTCGGTGTGGGTGGCTGATGAGGCCACCCACGCGTTGCGTCGCCAGGTTGCCAGGCGCGCGAACATCGTCAGGCAGCGCACGCGACTGAAAAACCAGGTGCAGGCAATCCTTCATCGCAATCTGATCCCGCGCTGCCCCGCGTCTGACCTGTTCGGGGTTAAGGGCCGCTGCTGGCTATCAGACCAGCACCTCCCCGCAGACGAAGAGGTCGCGGTCGACGCGCTGTTGCGCCAGATCGACTTCCACGCCCAAGAGCTACGGATCATCGATGCCGCCCTCGGGAGAGTCGCGCTGGGACGCGAAGAGGTGCTGCGGCTGATGACGATCCCGGGTGTCGACGCGACTGTGGCGCTGTCGCTGGTCGCCGCGGTCGGTGACTTCCGGCGGTTCGCGCGTCCTGAGCAGCTGGTGTCCTATCTCGGTCTGAACCCGCGGGTCAAGCAGTCCGGGGGGCTGGCGGCCAGTCACGGCAAGATCACCAAGCAAGGCCGCGCGCACGCACGCGGGATGCTCGTCGAGGCCGCGTTCACCGCCGCCCGGACCCCCGGTCCGCTGCGGGCGTTCTTTGAACGCGTCCGCGCTCGCCGGGGCGTGCAGATCGCGATCGTCGCCACCGCCCGCAAACTCGTCTGTCTGTGCTGGACGATGATCGAACGCGGCGAGGACTACGCGTTCGCGCGCCCATCACTAACCGACAAGAAACGCCGGGCGCTGGAGCTCCGCGCCGGCCTACCCACCCGCCAAGGCCGCAAAGGCACCGCCGCCGCGTACTCGCTCAAAGATGTCCGACAGCGCGAGCTTGATCTCGCTCAGCAGGCCGAACACGCGTACCGCCAGCAGGTCGCCGACTGGCAAGCCAACCGGCCATCGAAGGAGGGCGTGGTCGCCGCCAACGGGACGCGACTGAAAAGGCCCTCTGCGGGGCAAGCTGCGCGGCAGGCATCAGTCCCAGAACCTGCGCTTCGCTCGGGGGTCGACCACGCCCACAACCAAGCCTAAACCCAGATGATCCGATACCGCAACTCGAGGGGTCGCCCTTGAATCTTTCATCCGTCGTGTAGATCACGCGGCGGACCTGCGGCGGGAACGCGAGGAACGGGATGACGTACTCCCAGGCGTTTAGCCAGGCCTGGGTGATCGGCGGGAACCTGGTCCCCCACTTCTCATCGAAGAGCTCGAGTTCGGCGTGGGCCTGGTCGGCGTCCTTGGCGGTGTAGATCGGTTTCAGATCGCGGGCGACCTGTTCGCGCTCGCGGCGCGGGACGTATTTCAGGCTCGTGCGGATCAGGTGGACGATGCAGGTCTGGAC
>JALYTU010000574.1 GCA_030854125.1 Actinomycetota bacterium
GGCGTGAGCTGATCGCGATCGACATACCCGGGTTCGGCGCCTCTGCGCCGCTGCGCGACGCCACCCCGACGGCCGCCGCGCTCGCGGACGCGATCGCGGGACTGATCGCCAGGCTCGGTCTCGAGTGCCCGCACGCGGCCGGCAACTCGCTCGGGGGCTGGGTCGCGCTCGAACTCGGGCTGGCCGGCGCGGTCGCATCGACGACGGCGATCGCGCCCGCCGGCCTGTGGTCAAGACCGCTCATCCCCAAGCCGAGTCTGGCCCACCGGCTCGCGAAGAGCTTCCGTCCTTTGGTCGGGCCGGTCGCGGCCAGCACACGCGGCCGGGCTCTGTTGCTGGGCAGCGCCGTCGCCCATCCTGACCGCGTGCCGCCCGCGGAGTCCGTGCACCTCGTGCAGGCCTACGCCGACGCGCGCGGATTCGTCGCCGTCAACCGGGCGATGCGGGCCGGGACGTTCACCGATCTCGCCGCGATCGAAAGCCCGGTGACGCTCGTCTGGCCCGAGCATGACCGGCTCGTGACCCGCCCCCGGCGCCTACCGCCCAACGTCCGCAGCGTCGCGCTGCCCGGTGCCGGCCACATGCCGTTCTGGGACGCCCCCGACGCCGTGGCCGAGGTCCTGCTGGCGGCTACGGGCGGCTGACCACCGGGTTTAGGGCGTCGCCGCTGCGGCCCGCGGCGGGCCGAGCATCATCGCGGCTGGGATCCCGACCACTACGCACAGCACAGCGCCGATCAGCAGCGTGTGATGAACGGTGCTGGCGGTCAGCGTTCCCGATAGGGCGACCCCGGCCAGGCCGGCACCGATCGCCGCGCCGAGCAGGCGCCCGACCGAGAGCAGGGCGGAGGTCCGGCCGTGGGAGGCCTGCGGGGTCGCGTTCAGCGCCGCCCGAGAGGTGGGAACGAACAGCATTCCCAGGCCGAGGCCGACCGGAATCAGCGGCAGAATGGTCGGGAGGCTGTCCAGGGTGACGCCGGGAATGCCGAGGATGGCCAGGCCCAGACCCGCGCCCACAAAGCCGAGTACGGCGGGCAGTTTTTCGCCCCGGCGGTCCACGAGCACACCGGCCAGCGGCGCCGCCGCGCCGACCAGCACCGCGACGAGCACGAGCGCGCCCGACGCGCCCAGCGCCGAGAAGCCCGACACGCGCTGCAGGTACTGCTCGGCGATGTAGAAGGCCCCGATCATCACCGCGAAGGTCAGCCCGGCGACGACGGTCGCGCTGATCACGATCCGGTTGACGGTCGGCCCACCCTCGGCGTTGTCTGACTCGAGCACCGCCGGGACCACGCGGGCGATGGCAATCGCGACCACGATCGCGATCGGGACCAGCGCCCACCAGTCCGCCCGCCAGCCGAAGGCGACGGTGAGGAGACCGCCGAGCAGCGGGCCGAGCAGATTGGACATGCCCGCGCTGGCCCCCCAGATGCCCAGCGCGCTGCCGCGACGCTCGGGGGGAAAGCCGCTCACCGCGCCGGCCAGCGCCGCGGGGCTGACCAGCCCGGCACCGATCCCCTGCACGACCCGCGCGACGATCAGTGCCCCGAAGCTCGAGACGACCGCGCCGGCGGCCGCGCCGACCGCGAACACGAACAGCCCGCTGAGCGCGAGCGGGCGCACCCCGAAGCGATCCACGAGCTCTCCGCCGGGGATCAGCACGAGTGCGTAGGCGGCAAAGTAGGCGCTGAGCACCACCGAGGTCGAGCTGCCCTTGACCCCGAGCCCGTGCGCCACGGTGGGCAGGGCGACAGTGATCAGCGTCCCGTCGAGCTGCAGCAGGGCGGCAGCAGCGGTGCACGCGGCCAGGCGCCGCCAGGCGGCGCGGGAGACCGGCGGACGGTCGTCGGGCTCACCTCGCCCGCGTCCGCGGCGACGGGGCGCGGCGTTGGGGACGGCGCTGGACATGGATTCAGTATCACGCGCGGGTGGCCCCGATGAGCACAGCCCTCGTCAGAGTCGTGACCCGCAGCGATAAAATCCGGCTCATGTCATTCACCCGGCAGTACCGCAGCAACAACCTTCCCGGACAGACCCTCACGCGGGACGAGACCCGCACCGTGTTCGGCCAGGTCATGGGCCTCGTGGCGCTGACCGTCGGATGCGCCGCGCTCGGCGCCTACATCGGTCGCAACCTCACCGGTGGCACAGGCCTGGTGTTGTTCCTCGGCGCCTTTGCCTGCATCTTCGCCCTGCAGTTCGCGGCCGCCCGCGGGCATGACCAGCTCGCCACCGCCCTGCTGTTCGGTCTCGGGCTGCTGCTCGGGATGGCCGTCGGTCCGGTGCTCGCCGTCTATGCCAAGAGCGATCCGGCCGTCCTGTGGCAGTCGGCCGGCGCGACCGGTGCCTTCGTCGGCGGCCTGGGCGCCTACGGCTACGCGACCCGGCGCGACCTCTCGTCGTGGGCACGGACCCTGTTCTGGGCGCTGCTGGCGCTGATCGGCTTCGGCCTCGTGCTGATCTTCGTCAACGTCCCGGGCGGCAACCTGATCTACAACGTGCTCGGGCTGGTGATCTTCGGCGGCTTCACGATCTTCGACTTCAACCGCCTGCGCCGCGCCTCGATGAGCAGCGCGGTGCCGATCGCGGCCGGGATCTTCCTGGACATCTTCAACGTGTTCCTGTTCATGCTGCGGATCTTCGGCGGCGGCCGGCGCTGAGTCGGGGTCAGGACTCCGGTACGTAGTGACGCCCGCCGGTTGAGTCCTGCCAGACCCGCATCACCGTGCCCGTGCGGGGGTCGCGAAAGCGCTCGCCGGTCGGCTGCCAGGTTGGGTCCGGCGCGTCGGCGTGACCGTGGCCCCGGCGCCCGCGGGCCCGGGCCGAGGCCGGAGC
>JALYTU010000575.1 GCA_030854125.1 Actinomycetota bacterium
CCCCTTCACGCTCCGCGCGAATTCCGCGTCCAAGGTGACCAGCGCGTCCGCCTGCAACTGGGTCAGCGCCACGTACTCGGCGTTGTAGGTCGACGGCCATCCCAGCTGGTCTGCCAGCTCCCACGCCCGGCGCTGGAGCACGGCGTCACCGAGGAGCCTGATCGGCATCCGCCGGATGCGAGCGAGGCGCTCGCGCGCGACGTCGGCCGGGATCTCGCCCCGGTGGACGGCCTCGTGCAGCGCGGACAGCAGCTGGGAACGCAGGAGCGTCGGTGCGAGGAGCTTGTGCGTGCGTTGGACATCGGTGCCCTCGCTCGCCAGAGCGATGGCGGCGCTGGAGTCGACGACGAACCTGGTCATCAGGGTTAGGGGTAGTGCCGTCGCTGCGCGATGCTACTTGGTGAGCGCCCCGCCGCGGGCCTGTAGCCCCGCTGCGATGAGCACGACCGCGACGAAGACGTACTCGTAGAGGGCGGGCAGCCCGATGAGCACGATGAGGTCGTTGATGATCCCCACCAAAAGGGCGCCCAGCGCAGCCCCGACCACGGTGCCGCGCCCGCCCGTGAACGGGATGCCCCCAAGGATCACCGCGGCGATGGCCTCCAGCGAAAAGCCCTGCGCGGTCAACGGGTAAATCGAGCCCTGGTAGGCCGTGACCATCAGGCCGGCCAGAGCAGCCAGCCCTGCGGAGATGACAAAGACGCTGACCTTCAGCGCGTCGGCGCGCAGCCCCACGCGGCGGGCGGCGAGCTCGTTGGAGCCGATGCTCTTCAGCCACAACCCGAACGGCGTCAGTGTCATCACGAGCTGCCCGACGACCACGACGAGGAGGGAGACCCAGATCAGGTTGGACAGGCCGAGAGTCTTGCCGGCCAGGCCTTCGAAGCCGAACGGGTGCGCGGGCGTGACGCTGCTCGGGCTGATGTACTCCCCGCCGTTCACGAGAAGCGCGACCCCGCGGAAGCCCCAGAAGGTACCCAGGGTCACGACGAAGGACGGGATGTGCACCTTGGCGACGAGCAGGCCAACGACCGCGCCGACGATCAGCGCGCTGAGCAGCGTCACGATGAGCGCGAGACCGGTCGGCACGCGGTGCAGCACGGTGAGCCAGCCAGCGAGGAGACCGAACGAGGCGAGCAAGCTTTCCGGGCCGAGGTCGATGGAGCCCACCATGATCACGAAGGCCTCGCCGACGGCGAGCACGATCAGGAAGCTGGAGTTGATCAGCAGCTGGTTGAGGTTCGCGAGCCGGAGGAAGCTCGGGGCGATCGCAGATGCCAGGATGACGGCGACCACGACGAAGGCCACCGGCCGGCGAACGCTGCCTTGTGCCCCGGCCAGCGCGCGCGCCCAGTGCCGGGCGCGTTCAAAGCCGCCGGGTGGCGCGGGGTCACTGCTCTTCGGCACGGGCGGCGATGACGCAACGCTCATGGCGAATCTTCGTACATCAGGCGAACCAAGTCGACGACCCCAAGCCCGACGTTGTCGACGACGGTCACCAGCCGTCCGGTGACGAATACCGCGATCCGGGTGCACACCGCGAGGACATCCTCGAGCCGGTGTGTGATGAGTAGCACGGTCTTCCCCTGGGCGTGCAGGTCGCGGATCATCGCAAGCACGTCCTCGACCTTGGTTATCGAGATGCTCGCCGTCGGCTCGTCGAGCAGGATGACGTCCCGGTCGAACAGCAGCCCGCGGCCGATTGCCACCAGCTGCCGCTCCCCACCGGACAGCGCCCCGACGAGGTCATCGGGACGGATCTTGGTGTTCATCCGGGTCAACACCTCGGCGGAGCGCGCGCGCATCCGGCGCCGATCCAGCACCAGCCCCGCGCGGTGCAGCTCCTCGCCGAGGAACAGGTTCTGCCACACTGCGAGGTCGGGCGCCATCGCCAGGTCCTGGTAGACCATCTCGATGCCGAGGCGCCGCCGGGTCTGAGCTGGCGAGCTCACCGACACCTGCTCACCCCGGTACAGGAACTTCCCGGCGTCGGGGTGGTGGTAGCCGCTCAGCAGCGACAGGAATGTCGACTTGCCGGCCCCGTTGTCACCGATGATGCCGAGCACGTCGCCGCTGTAGACGTCGAGGTCCACACTGTCGATGGCGGTCACCGCGCCGAACCGCTTGGTGAGCCCGCGCGCGGACAGCAGCGGCGTTCCGCGGCCGAGTTCGGTGGTCTCCTGGAGCGCGCTCACCCTGGCTGGCTCACTTCCACGGCGTGCAGGTCGGCCTCACGCGGCAACGATGGCAGCGCCCCGCGCCGGCGGGTGGCCGCCGCACCCGCCGCGCACCCGAAGGCCACCGCCTGCCCCACTGGGCAGCCCCTGCCCAGTGCGACCGTGAAGGCACCGACGAACGCGTCGCCGGCACCGGTGGTGTCGACCGCGCGGGTATCCGGTGCCGGCACCGCCAACCGGTCCGCACCGCTGTCGACGGCGGCGCCGCGCGCGCCCATAGTGACCACGACACCGCGCGCCCCGGCTCGCCGCAACCGCGCCGCCGCGAGGCAACCGTTGACCCGAAAGTCGGCAGGGACCCCGTTTGCTGGCTTCTCATTCTCCTTGTCCGCCTGTTCGAGCAGCCGTGCCGCCTCCCCGAGATTGACCACGACCCAGTCCGCCATGCCGAGCAGACCGTCCACGGGAGGCTCCGGCACAGGGGCGAGGTTCAGCACGGTGGTGACACCGGCGTCACGGCCGAAGGCGAGCGCCGCGGTGACAGCCGACACAGGGATCTCCGCCTGGACCACGAGAACGCGTGCGCCGCTGCCTGCGGCGGCGCGCGCATTCACCTCGTCGACGAGCGCGTTCGCCCCCGGGGCCACCACGATGC
>JALYTU010000576.1 GCA_030854125.1 Actinomycetota bacterium
TCCGGGGACCGTCAGCCGAAGCTGCTTACTCGGCGGTGCCACCGGCCAGCCCCGGGCGGGGCAGCGGGCGCGGTGCGTCGCGACGCTCGGCGGTGGTGCCGGTGACCTCCGGGATCGCGGGCGGTGCAGGCGCCTCGGCGCCGAACACGTCCTCTTCGCTGCGGCCGTCGAGCAGGGCCTCGAACTGGTCCTTCTCGATCGTCTCGCGCTTGATCAGGATCTCTGAGAGCTTGGACAGTGCGGCACGGCGCTCGGTGAGGATGTCGCGGGCCTGGACGTGGGCGGACTCGATCACGCGGCGGATCTCGTCATCGATCTCGCGGGCGATCTCGTCGGAGTAGTCGGGCTCTGAGCTGAACTCCCGGCCCAGGAACGGCTGGCCGTGGTCGTGGCCGAACACCCGGGGGCCGAGCTTGTCGGACATCCCGAAGCGCATCACCATCTGCTTGGCCGTGGCCGTGACCTTCTCGATGTCGTTGGACGCGCCGGTGGTGATCTCGTCAAAGCAGATCTCCTCCGCGGCGCGGCCGCCGAGGGTCATCGCCATCTGATCTTGCAGCTCGCCACGCGTGGTCAGGAATTTGTCCTCGCCGGGCAGCGAAATCGTGTAGCCGAGCGCCTGGCCGCGGGAGATGACCGAGATCTTGTGGATCGGATCGGAGTGTGGCAGATAGTGCCCGACGATCGCATGGCCCATCTCGTGGTAGGCGGTGATCTTGCGCTCCTTGTTGCTCATCACCCGGGTCTTCTTCTCGGGGCCGGCGATCACGCGCATGATCCCCTCCTCGAGCTCGACCTGGGTGATCTCGCGCTTGCCATGGCGGGCCGCGAGCAGGGCGGCCTCGTTGACGAGGTTGGAGAGGTCAGCGCCAGTGAAGCCAGGGGTCTGACCGGCGAGCACATCGACGTTGATCTCGCGGGCCAGCGGCTTGCCGCGGGTGTGGACCTCGAGGATCTTCTTGCGGCCTACGCGATCGGGCCGGTCGACGACGATCTGACGGTCGAAGCGACCCGGGCGCAGCAGCGCCGGATCAAGGATGTCGGGCCGGTTGGTGGCGGCGATGAGGATGACGTTGTCCTTCATCTCAAAGCCGTCCATCTCGACCAGCAGCTGATTCAAGGTCTGCTCGCGCTCGTCGTGGCCGCCGCCCATGCCGGCGCCGCGATGGCGCCCGACCGCGTCGATCTCGTCCATGAAGATGATGCAGGGGCTGTTCTGCTTGGCCTGCTCGAACAGATCACGCACGCGCGAGGCGCCGACGCCGACGAACATCTCGACGAAGTCCGAGCCGGAGATCGAGAAGAACGGCACCCCGGCCTCGCCGGCCACCGCGCGGGCGAGCAGCGTCTTGCCGGTCCCCGGGGGTCCGTACAGGAGTACGCCCTTGGGGATCCGAGCGCCGAGCGCCTGGAACTTCTTGGGGTTCTCCAGAAACTCCTTGATCTCATGCAGCTCCTCGACGGCCTCATCGACGCCGGCCACGTCCCGGAAGGTGATCTTGGGCGAGTCGACCGACATCCGTTTGGCCCGTGACTTGCCGAACGACATGACCTTGGACCCGCCGCCCTGAACCTGGTTCATCAGGAAGATCCAGAAGCCGATGAAGAGGATGAAGGGCAGGATGTAGGTCAGCAACGAGAGCCAGCCGGAGGTGGCCTTGCTCTGCACGTCGAAACCCTGCGCGGGAACCTGCTTCTGCGCGTCGTTGATCAACGTGGTCGCGTAGTTATCCGGATAACCGACCGTGTACTTCTGGCCGCCGAGCAGGGTGACGTCGGCCTGGTTTGACTTCTGATCCAGCGACAGCTGCTTGACCTCGCGGTTGCTGAGCTGGGTGAGCAGGCTGCCGAACGTGTAGTGCGGCCCGTGGCTGGAGGTCCCGATCAGCTTCTGGGCGAAGAACGCCAGGACGACGACGATCAGGATCGGAAAGGCGGCGCTCTTGAAGAACCTGCTCATGAGAGTCTTTCAGTCGGCCCGGAACCCCGCGCGGAGAGGAGTCTGCGCGCTGTGACCGGGATCAGCAAGCGTAGCACCATGGTTTCGCGGTCCGGGACGGGTCCCTGCGCCTGCAGCGCGCCTGTCATTGCCGCAGCGCGGCGACGTACGGGAGGTTGCGGTAACGCTCGGCATGGTCCAGGCCGTAGCCGATCGCGAACCGGTCCGGGATCTCGAAACCGACGTAGCGGGTCTCGAGCTCGACCTTGCGCCGCTCGGGTTTGATCAGCAGGGCACAGACCTCCAGCGAGCGGGGGTTGCGCCCGGCGAGGTTGCGCAGCAGGTACTGCAGGGTCAGTCCGGAGTCCACAATGTCCTCGACGATCAACACGTCGCGGCCGTCGATCGCCGCGTCGAGGTCCTTGAGGATCCGCACCACCCCCGAGGATTTGGTCGCCGAGCCGTAGGAGGCGACGGCCATGAAGTCGACCTCGACGGGGATCTCGATCGCCCGCATCAGGTCCGCGAGGAAGAACACAGCCCCCTTCAGCACCCCGATCAGCACGAGATCCTTGCCGGCGTAGTCGCGCGACACCTCAGCCGCGAGCTCAAGGACACGACGCGCGAGATCATCGGCCGGGACGAGGATTTCCCCGATCGCTGCGTCGTCGCTCACGAATTTCAGTCTATGGGGCGCTCCGCGCCCGGTGGGTTGCCGCGCCCGGGCCCCGGTGCCGGCTGCGGCCGGCGCTCTCGCTCCGTCCGCCCGAGCGTCAGCACGCCCCCGCGGACCCGTGCGCTGATCCCTTGGGGGAGGTGCAGCTCGCCGCCCTCCCGCAGCTGCGCGACCTCATCGGCGCGCCGGGCGACGCCGGCCGCGGGCCTTTTGACC
>JALYTU010000577.1 GCA_030854125.1 Actinomycetota bacterium
GCCCTCGGCCGTCGCGGACCTGACCGCCGCCGAGCACCCCGGGATCTCCCAGTTCCCCGCCGCCAACGGGCGCGCGCTGCGCACGCTGGCCACGCTCGTGAGCAGCAGCGCCCAGCTCGGAGCCGCGACCGGCACCTTCACCCCCGGCACCCAGCGGCTCGCCTTCGGTCTGAACACGAGCGCGGGAGCGTTCGTCTACGCCCCCACCGCCCTGTACATCTCCCGGGGTGCCGGCGCCCCCGCCAGCGGCCCGTTCCTCGCGCCCGCGGACCCAATAACCGTGCCCGTCGCCGATCGCAGCAAGCAGAACGCCGGTCCCGGCGGCCTGCAGGCGATCTACGCCACCCAGCTGCCGATCCCCAAGCCGGGCACGTACACGATCCTCGCGCTTTCGCGCACCAGCAAGGGCCTGATCGGTTCACCGGGGGAGATCGCGGTCGCCCGCTCATCCCCGATCCCCGCCGTCGGCCAGCGACCGCCCGCCATCGCCACCGACACGGTCGCGAGCGTCGGCGGCAGACGCGCACTGCTGACCACCCGTACACCTCCCGAGTCGATGCATTCCGTTGCCCTGAACCAGGTGCTCGGCAAGCGCCCGGTCGCGCTGCTGTTCTCGACCCCGCAGTTCTGCGTGTCCCGGGTCTGCGGCCCGGTCACCGACGTCACCGTCGCCCTGCAGCACCAGTTCGGCAATCGCATCGTCTTCATCCATCAGGAGGTCTACGCCGACAATCAGCCCGGTAAGGGCCTGCGCACGCAGATGAAGGCGTTTCACCTGCAGACCGAGCCCTGGTTGTTTGCCATCAACCGCCGGGGGATCATCGTCGCGCGGCTGGAGGGCGCCTTCGGCACCACCGAGCTTGCCGCCGCGCTGCGTGCGGCGCTGCGATGAGGCGCATCGGCGCCGTCGCACCGGTGGTCACGGCGCTGGCGGTCGCGGCGCTGGCGGTCGCGGGGTGCGGTTCAAGCTCATCCGGCGGGGTCAGCGTCCCGACCATCGCCCCGGCTCGCGTGTTCAGCCTCGACGGCTTCACGCCGGCGGCGACGATCCAGGCGGGGCAGGCGACCACGATGTCGTTCAACGTCCGCGAGCCCAGCGGCGCGACCCTGACCAGCTACAGGATCGGTCCCGGGCCGCACACCGGGGTGCATCTGATCATCGTCCGTGACGACCTCGCCTACATCATCCACGACCATCCGCCGATCAGCGCCACCGGGCAGTTGAGCCAGCGGGTCACCTTCCCGGCGCCCGGCCCCTATCGGGTGCTCGTCGACATCTACCCGAACCTCCCCGGCAGCCAGCCCAACTTCCAGCTGTTTCGGACCGTCGAGGTCGCCGGCGCGTATCACCCGCAGGCGCTGCCGCCCTTCCGGGCCCGTCAGAGCGTTGACGGCTACCACTTCGATGTCCAGGGACACCCGGCCCTGCATGCGATCCAGGCCGCCTTCATCCACGTCAACGTGACTGATCCACACGGCGCCCCGGTCCATTTCAAGCCCTGGTTCGGAGCGCTCGCGCACGCCATCTTCTTCCACGTCGGGTCACTGGACTAGTTCCACACCCACGTGTGCGCCGCCGGCGCTCCGAACTGCTCGAGCCTGCTCGGCGGCTCCCGCGTGACCGGACACGCCACCGCGCCGGGCAAGCTGACCCTCGGCGTTCTGCTTCCCGTCGGCGGAACCTGGCGGCTGTTTCTGCAGATGCGGGTCCGCGGCCACGTGCTGACCGCCCCGTTCACGCTCAAAGTCGCCTCGTGACCCGCCGCGTGGCGGCGCTGAGCATCCTCGGACTCGCCCTTCTGCCCGCCCTGGCCTCCGCGCACGCCCGGGTCAGCCCCGCGGTCTCGGTCTCCGGCCAGCTGCAGCTCTACACGCTCGCGGTCCCGACCGAGAAGTCCGGCGCGGCGACGACGAAGGTCGCGCTGTCGGTACCGGCCGGCTTCTCGATCGACTCCTTCGCGCCCAGCCCCGGGTGGCAGCGCATGCTCACGCAGGCCGGCAGCGCCGGCAACGCGGTCGTGCAACACGTCACCTGGTCAGGCGGCCGGGTACCAACCGGAGAGGATTCCGTGTTCTCGTTCCTCGGCCAGGCCGCCCGCCCGGGGACGCTCCGCTTCACCGTGCAGCAGACCTACTCCGACGGCTCGATCGTCGAGTGGAACGGCCCGGAGTCCTCTGAGGCACCGGCCCCCACGATCGAGGCGGTGAGCTCGGAGGGCAGCGGGGGCGCAGGCGGCGACAGCTCGACTCTGGACGTGATCGCGATCGTCATCTCGGTGATCGCGATCCTCGCCGCCGGCATCGCGATCGCCGAGCGGAGGGGACCGGGACGTCCATTGGCGTGAGCCGGCCCGGGCGAATCCGGGCTGCCCTGATCGTGGCCGTGGGCGTCGCCGTGTCTTCCGCGCTGGCACCCGGCGCCGCCTCGGCCCATGCCTACCTCGTCCGCACCGCGCCGGCGGCGAGCGGCATCCTCAACGCGCCGCCCGCGACCGTCGCGCTCAGCTTCGACGAGGCCGTCGAGCCCCGCTTCGCGATCATCTCGGTCACCGACGCGCGCGGTGCCCAGGAGACGACCAGATCGGCCCGCCGTTCCGCCGCGGACCCCGACACGCTGCTGGCCTCGCTGCGGCCGGGTCTGCCTCAGGGCTGGTATCTCGTCTACTGGCGCGCGATCTCGGTCGACGGGCATCCGGTCCAGGGCGCCTACACCTACGCGGTCGGGCCCAACCCGGGGCCCGCGCCCCAGTTCTCGGTCCCGAGCGTCTCCTCGACCGCGGTCACCCCGGCGCTGCTGGTCACCCGCTGGATCATGTTTCTCTCGGTGATG
>JALYTU010000578.1 GCA_030854125.1 Actinomycetota bacterium
TGGTAGAGCACACGACTGAAAATCGTGGTGTCCCGGGTTCGAGTCCCGGTCTCGCCATCAGCCGAAAGTCCTGCAAATTGGCCCCTTCTGGCTCTGGGTGACGGAAGCAATGTGGGCCTCCTTTTGGTCCGGTAAACCCTGGAATCGGCGTTTACCGGACCAATTGAGCAGACAACAACGTCCAACATGGACTTGGACGCGAACCTGAGGGCGCCCGGCTGCGTGGTGGCGCGGTGCGTCCGCACAATTGTTGGGCTCCGGAAGAGCGCGATCCTGTCACGCCGGAGGTCGCGGGTTCGAGTCCCGTCGCTCCCGTTAGTCAAAGCGAGCCAAATCGCGCCATAGCAGGCTCTTTATGAGTGCGGCGTGGTTTGGTCTTCGCCATCGCAAGCCACGCGCAGTCAGGTCGCGCCCGAAAAACGGTGACCAAAACGGTGACCACGAGCGGCCGCCGAGAAATGCCGGTACTGCGGTGAGTGACCGTCGCGCGTGGCTGGCTGAGTGGCGCCCCGACGCCGGGCGGCGCCTGAGACGCGCTGCCGAGATAGGCATCGCTACTCAAATTCTCATCGGAAAGCCCGGGACAGCCGCGCCCGCCGCGAGCGTCAGCCCGAACACTCCGAGCGGCTGCTCGGGCGGCTACTCGTGTGCCTACGAAGGTACCAACTACACCACCAACGACTGGGCGTACAAATTCCCGGTCCGCTACAGCCCGTACACCGCGCTGCAAGGAGGCTGCTGGTCGTTGAACAGCGGCTGGTCCTTCAACGACTGCACGCAGTCCGTCTATAACGACTACGGATCTTGCTCCTACGTACAGTGGTGGTGGAACGCGGGCTACGGCGGAAACAGCTTCAAGAACAACGACTACAGCGGCGATCCGGCTCTCGGGAACATCGGTCAAGGCGACCAGTTCTCGTCGCAGATCAACTGCAATTAGCAGACAGCCGCGAGCAAAGCGATGCCCCGGTTTCGCTTGACGCTCAGGACAGGATGCTTAGAAGTCTGGAGGGCCGCCCGAAGGATCGCGGCGGCCCTCATTCTCGCCGGTCTGGTGGCAGCGTGCGGTGCGGCCACCAGCCCCAGGCTAGTCACACCGGAACATCCGCTCAGCCCGGGCGGATTCTCGTTTCTCGCCTACGCCGGGACATTGCCGTCCGAGCAACACGCCCTGGTCGACGCCGAAGCGCTCCTAAAGACGCGGTGCATGGCCGCTGACGGCTTCGCGTTCTACGGTGGAGCTCCCGGCCCGCCTGCGGGGTCGACGGCCACGAGGTTGTATACATACGGCGGTCAGCCGCCAGCGGAGAAGACGAACCTCGAGACGCGACAGCGCCTTGGTTACGGACTGTCCGCCCTGTACAGTCCGGCAGGACAGCGCGCCGCCTCGGGGGGGCGCGGCGTCGAGTTCAATCAGACGTATGTTCACAGCCTTGGACGCGCGGTGCAAAGCCGATATTTTGCGGCGCTGGGCGGCAAGCCAGACATCCCTCAAGGCGTGGTCCGATTCCACACGATGGTGATCACCTACTCACGGACCGGATGTCAAGCCTCCGCCGACAAAACGCTGTACGGGAGCGCGCGCGCGGACCTCACAGCGACGGCCATCGGCGAGTACGCTTTCGCGCTGGTGTCCAAAGAAGCGGCGGGGGACACCAGCGCGAGCGCCGCGAGATGGTCGGCTTGCGTCTATCGAGCCACCGGAAAGCGCTTCGCGAACCCCAACGTGGCAGTTCAATACGTGCAGATGCGGTATCAGCGATACGGCGACACCCAAGCAGCGCGCTCGTATGAGCGGACACTGGCGACTCGCGATGGTCGATGTGAATATCAGTCGGGGTTGGCCCAGGAGTACGCGGCCACGTTCCGCCGCCTCGCCGGTGCGCTCCCGACAGGAGTGATCCGGGCGCTCGCCTGGGCTGATGCGCTCGATCGAGCTGCTGTCCGCCGCGCCCTGTCAATCTTGAGCAAGGCGGGCCCTCGCGGGCGAAGGAGCTTGTCGCCTCCCGCTGGCGAAGCATCCAACGCGGTGAGCACGACTCCGATTGCAATTGGTAGGCCTTCGCAACAGCGCCAGCGGTTTCATGCGATTCCCGGTCACCCACACGCTGGCTGAAAGGGTGTCAAGCCGCTGAACCGCGTCTAGTGTTGTGAGTCTGTCGGTGGCCATGAGAACCTCCCCGTAGGTGGCCACTGAATCTCCCCGCTGGTGGCCACGGTTTCTCCCCATGGGTGGCCACGGTTTCTCCCCACGGTTCTGTCCTGAACGGCCGGTAGTCCGGCTTGCGTCCTGTGTGCGGCGCGGTCTGGAGGCTGGCATGAAGAAGCTGGAGGAAGCGATGGAGATTCTTGAGGCGTATGACCTGACGGGCACGTTGCGTGGCGCGGCGGTGCTGGCGGGCTGTGATCACAAGACGGTGGCGCGGCTGGTCGCGGCACGCGACGCGGCCGATGGGCTGGCGGTGCGTGAGCGCCGGCGGCCGTTGGTCGACCCGTTTGCCGAGAAGATCGACGAGCTGGTCGATCGCTCGCATGCGCGCATTCGGGCGGATAAGGCGCACGCGATGCTGGTCGCGATGGGCTATCAGGGCTCATATCGCACGACGCGTCGGGCGGTCGCGGAGGCCAAGCGGCGCTGGCGCCAGCGTCACGGGCGGCGCACGCGGCCGTGGATCGCGCAGCCGGGGTTGTGGTTGCAGTTCGACTATGGCGAGGGCCCGGTTGTGTGCGGCGTGCGGTCGCAGTTGTTTTGCGCGTGGCTGGCGTGGTCGCGGTTTCGGGTGGTGGTGCCGTTGCGCGATAAGACGATGGCGTCGGTCGTGATCGGC
>JALYTU010000579.1 GCA_030854125.1 Actinomycetota bacterium
ACTCGGGGCTCAGCTCCGAGCAGCTGTGCGCCAACGCGGCGATCCTGCTGTTCGGCGGGATCGAGACGACCGAGGGCATGATCGCCAACGCGCTCGCGATGCTGCTGGCGCGGCCTGATGCCCTTGCTCGTGCCCGGGCCGATCCCGCCGCGCTGGAGGCGGCGATCGAGGAGTCGCTGCGCCTGGAGCCGGCTTCGGCGGCCCTGGACCGTTACGCGGCCGCCGACACCGAGCTCGGCGGTGTGACGATCGCGCGCGGCGAGCTGGTGCGCCTGTCACTCAGCGCGGCCAATCGCGACCCCGCCGTGTTCGCCGACCCCGACGCCTACGATCTCTCGCGCGTGGTCCGGGGCCACCTCGCCTTCGCGCAGGGCCCGCATGTCTGCGTCGGCGTGCATCTCGCGCGACTGGAGGCCCGAGTCGGGCTCGGTGCATTGCTGACCCAGCTCCCCCGCCTCCGGCTCGATCCCAGCGGCAAGCACGCGATCAGCGGGCTCGTGTTCCGCAAGCCGGCCCGGCTCGACTGCCTGTGGGAGTGAGTTTTCTGCCTAGGCACCGCCCACGTCCTACCCGGGTACAACTTCACGGTCTGAGCCGGTCGGCTTTACTGGGCGCCGCACCCCGACCCAGGAGAGACCATGAAGCTCAGCGCGCGCAACCAGCTCACCGGCACCGTCACCGAGATCACCCACGGCGAGGCGATCGCCAATGTCGTGCTCGACGTCTCGGGCCAGCGCTTCGTCGCCTCGATCACCGTCGAAGCGGTCAAGGAGCTCGGCCTGGCGACGGGCAACCGGGCGACGGTGATCATCAAGGCATCTGACGTGCTGCTCGCCGTCGATTAGCCCTCGCGCGCCGGGCTCGCGGCGCGGTCACCGGACGCGAACGCCGCAAGGATTAGGCTTGCCCGGTTGATTCGGGCCGACCGAGACGAGGAGACAACGGGATGCCGCTGAGCGCACGAACCCAGGACCGCCGCCACAACCGGCCGCTGGTCCTGCCCACCCACCACGCCGGCAACGAGCTGCCGATCGACCGGATCGCCGCCGCGGGCGTCGGGGCCGAGACCGCCTATGAGGCGATCAGCAGCCAGCTGCTGCTGGACGGCCAGGCACGGCTGAACCTCGCGACCTTCGTGACCACGTGGATGCCCTCCACGGCCGCCCGGCTGATGGCCGAGACCGCCGACAAGAACATGATCGATAAGGACGAGTATCCGCAGACCGCGGAGATCGAGGCGCGCTGCGTCAACATGCTCGCCGACCTATGGGGCGCGGCCGAGCACGAGAGCGCCACCGGCTGCTCGACGACGGGCTCCAGCGAGGCGGCGATGCTCGCCGGGATGGCGCTGAAGTGGCGCTGGCGGGCCCGGCGCGAGCAGGCCGGCACGCCCGCGGCCCGACCCAACCTGGTGATGGGCGCAAACGTCCAGGTCTGCTGGGAGAAGTTCTGCCGCTACTGGGAGGTCGAGCCCCGGCTGGTGCCAATGGAGGGCGATACCTACCACCTGACCGCCGACCGAGCCGTGGAGCACTGTGACGAGAACACGATCGGGGTGGTCGCGATCCTCGGATCGACGTTTGACGGTAGCTACGAGCCGGTGCACGAGATCGCCGCCGCGCTGGACACGCTGCAATCCGAGCGGGGAATCGACGTCCCCCTGCATGTGGACGCGGCCTCGGGCGGATTCGTCGCCCCCTTCCTGGCCCCGGAGCTCGAGTGGGATTTCCGCCTGGAGCGGGTGCAGTCGATCAACGCCTCGGGGCACAAGTACGGCCTCGTCTTCCCCGGGGTCGGCTGGGCGGTGTGGCGCGACCAGGCCGCCCTGCCGAGTGAGCTCGTGTTCGATGTCAACTACCTCGGCGGCAACATGCCGACCTTCTCGCTGAACTTCTCGCGCCCGGGCAGTGAGGTGATCGCGCAATATTTCATGCTCATGAGCCTCGGGCGCGACGGGTTTACGACCGTGATGCGCAACCTGCGGCAGATCGCCATGCACATCTCCGCCGGGGTGGCGGATCTGGGGCCCTATCGTCTGCTCTCCGACGGGGGCGAGCTGCCGGTGTTCGCGTTCGCGCTCGCGCCCGAGATCGTCAAGTACACGGTGTTCGACGTCTCAGACCGCCTGCGTCAGCACGGCTGGCTGGTGCCCGCCTACAGCTTCCCGGCCAACCGGCAGGACCTCAGCGTGCTGCGGATCGTCGTGCGTCACGGCATGTCTCTGGAGATGGCCGACCTGCTGCTGGAGCACCTGCGCGAGGTCACCGCTGAGCTCGAGGCGCTGGACGGTCCGCTGCCCCGGTCCGGCACCCCGCCCAGGACGGCCTTCGCGCACTGATCTGCGTCGGGCCCGAGCTCCCAGCGAGATCAGAGCTCGGCGGCCAGGCGCTGACCCGCAGCCCGCAGCGCAGGCAGGCTACCGGCCTCGCGGACCGTCTGCAGGTCGAGGATCCGCATCTCGAAACTGTCGAGCTCGTGCGCGCCGACAATCGCATGACAAGGCACCCCCGCCTGGCGGGCTCGGGTGGCGACCTCTGAGACGATCTTGCCGGTCAGGCTCTGCGCATCCAGGCACCCCTCCCCGGTGACGACCGCGCGAGCGGCACGCATCCGGGGGTCGAAGCCGATCGCGTCGAGCACGAAGGCCGCGCCGGGGACCAGGCGGGCGCCGAGGACCGACCACAGACCGCCCGAGAGACCCCCGGCGGCACCGGTCATCGGCATCCCGCGGGGATCCCGAACCCAGCGGCGCCCGAGCGCATGCAGGCGGGCAGTCAGCCGCCGGACCTGGTCAGGGTCAGCGCCCTTTTGAGGGGCGAATACGCG
>JALYTU010000580.1 GCA_030854125.1 Actinomycetota bacterium
CCCGATCCGGAGCCCGGCGAGCTCCACGCGGTGGCGCGTGCCCGGTAGGAACCAAACCCGCGGCTGACCATCTGCTCGCGGTCGGTCAGGTCCTCGGGGATCTCGCCGATGAACCGGCTCGGAGCCCCGAAGCTGCGCGCCCCGAACACGGTGCGCGTCCTCGCCGAGGTGAGATACAGATCACGCTCGGCCCGGGTGATGCCGACGTAGCAGAGGCGGCGCTCCTCCTCCAGGCCACCCTCATCCAGGGCGCGCGAGTGCGGGAACACCCCCTCCTCGCACCCGATCATGAACACGATCGGATACTCCAGACCCTTGGCGTTGTGCAGCGTCATCAGCGTGACCAGGCCCTCGTCGTCGGTCCGGGCATCGACGTCGGCGACGAGCGCAACCTGCTGCAGGAACTCGGCCAGGGTGCCATCACCTCCGGCCGCCGTGTCGTATTCGACCCCTACGTTGACCAGCTCCTCGAGGTTCTCCAGCCGCCCCTGGGCCTCAATCGTGCGCTCGTTCTCCAGCGCTTCGAGGTAACCGGTCTCGCGCAGGGCGTCCTGCAGCAGGTTGGAGATCGTCGCACCCCCCTCGAGACGCTCCCGCAGCGGCTCCATCGTGCCCATGAACCGACGCAGTGCCTTGATCGCGGCCGCACCCAGGCCGGGGACCATCTCGGGCGCGGCGGCCAACTCCCACACCGTCTCCCCGCTCGTGTTGGCGTAGGCGAGCACCCGCGAGATCGAGGTGGCGCCGATACCCCGCCGGGGTGAGTTGACGATGCGCGTGAACGCACCCACGTCCTGCGGATTGGCGAGCACGGTCAGGTAGGCGATCGCGTCCTTGATCTCGGCCCGCTCATAGAACTTGGTGCCGCCGATCACCTGGTAGGCGATCTCGGCCCGGACCAGCGTGTCCTCGAGCACCCGCGACTGCGAGTTGGTGCGGTAAAAGACCGCGACCTCTGAGCGGGAGGCCCCGCCGTCGACGAGCCGCTGGATCTCCCCGGTCACAAACCGCGCCTCGGCGTGCTCGTCGTCGAGCTCACGGATCTTGATCGGATCCCCCGTCCCGAGCTCGGTCCACAGCGACTTGGGCTTCTGACCCCGGTTGTTGCGGATCACCGCGTTGGCGGCGTCGAGGATCGTCTGGGTTGAGCGGTAGTTCTGCTCGAGCTTGACCACGTGGGCGTCCGGGAAGGTGTCCTCGAAATTCAAGATGTTCGCAATGTCCGCGCCACGAAAGCCGTAGATCGAGTTGTGCGTGACCAGACCGCCGGCCACGAAGTTGTGGGTGCCGTCGATGTCCAGGTCATAGACGGGACGGTCGAGCACAACCCGTTCCACGGATTCGACGACGTCGTAGCCGCCCTCCTGGTCGAACATCGCCATTCCCGGACGCACCGACGACGCCGGGGTAAAGGGCAGCGAGTTCGCCGCCAGCCCGTCTTGGTTATGGCCCAGACGGGCGGTGGGCCGGATCGCCACGTTGCCGAGCGTCTCCGCGATCCGCCTGGCCGTCTGCTCGATCGTCGACATGTCCGCGCACGCCGTCTCGAAACGCCATCCGTCCGAACCTCGCCGAGCGGGACGCACGCTGAGGCCGATGCGCTCGAGGTCCTGTCGGCCGCCCTCGTCATAGCCGAACAGCGAGATGCGATGCATCGGCCGGCGGCCCCGTCGATCGCCGCACAGCGAGATGGCAAGACGGCGGCGGCGCACATCGGTCTTCGTGTACGTCCCAGCTTGGAAGTGAGGTTGGTCCAGGAACAGCCCCTCATCGGCGATCAGTCGAACCGCCCCCGAGGCACTGTCGTGCTCGGCGAACAGGCGATCGAGCAGCGCCTGGTCACCGACCAGGGAGCGTCCCTCGCATCCATCGAACCGTCGGGCCGAGAACGGGAGCGTCGGAATGCCGTAGCGGACCGAGAGCAGCGCCTCCGCATAGCGGGCCTCGGCCTCTGACGCGTGCGTCGATACGACCCAGGCGGCGTCGGCCCGTTCCCCGCGCAGACGACCAGCGACGCCCACGACCGGCTTAACCTGTCCATTGGTATAGGTCCGCGTCGTGCCGACCCGAAAGCCGCGATCGCGGCGCAGCATCAGATAGGCCATATAGAACTGAGGGGTGCGCCCGAGCTGATAGCCGGCGAAATGAACATGCTCGGACGTGCTGACCAGCCGCCGTCCCGACCGCGTGGTAATGACAACGCCGTTGGTTCGCAGAGACGAGTGCACCCGCCGCACCTCGGCCGCGCGAAAGTCGCCGCTGCCATAACCCGATAGGACCTGATCGCCGGCTCGGACCTGCTCGATTGGCCGTTCGGTGCCGTCGGCCATCGTCACGCGGGTGCCTTCGACCAGGCACTGAGCATCGTCCCCGACCACCATCAGGTTGCGGTGACCGACGGCTTCGCCGTCGGTGCCCCCCGCGAGCAGTTGCAGCCACCGGTACTGAACATGGTTGGTGTCCTGATACTCGTCGACCATCACATGCCGAAACCCGTTGGCGTAGCGCTCCCGGACCTCGGGGAAGAGCTCGAGCACGTTGACCGAGCGGACGAGCAGGTCATCGAAATCCATCGCGTTCATGCGGTGCAGCTCGCGCTCATAGGACCGGTAGACATCGGCGACGGTCTGTTCGAAGAACGAGCCGACCATCTGGGCGTAGGCGTCGGCGTCGCGCAGCTTGTTCTTGGCGTCGGAGATCTGCGCGCCGATCGAGGCCGGGGTGAAGCGCTTGGGATCGATCCCGTGCTCATCCAGGCAGCGCTTGATCAGGCGTCGCGAGTCGGCGGTGTCATAGATCGTGAACTGACGCGTGTAGCCCAGCCG
>JALYTU010000581.1 GCA_030854125.1 Actinomycetota bacterium
GCTGGCTATCACGAGTGCCGATCGTGGCCTGGCGGCCGCGGCCCCCGCGGCCGCGCTGTTGGCCCAGGTGCTCGGGTGGGACGCCGCTCGGGTTGAGCACGAGATCGAGTCGTGGCACCGGCGCGTGGCAGCCGAGCGGGCAGGCGAGGCCGAGCCCGACGACGAGCGCGCGCTGCGAGCCTACCGCGCAGCGCTGACCGCCGAGCTCTCACCTCTCGGGACTCAGCGGTGACCGAGCTCGTCCTCGGTCTCGACCAGGGCACATCGAGCACCCGCTGCCTTGCGCTCGACCACGAGCTGATCGAACGGGGCGCGGCCACTGTCAAGGTCACTACGTCCTTTCCCGGCCCCGGCCTGGTGGAGCAGGATCCTCGCGAGCTCAAGGCATCGACGTCATCGGCGATCGCCGGCGCGCTGGCGGCTGCTGGGGCCGCGCCGGCCGACGTCGTCGCGCTGGGCATCGCTAACCAGACCGAGACCTTCATCGTCTCCGAGCGCGCGTCGGGGCGGCCGATCTACCCGGCGATCGTCTGGCAGGATCGCCGTACCGCTGATCGCTGCGCGGCGCTGGCCGCAGCCGGGCACGCGCCGTTGGTGCGCACGCGCACGGGGCTCGAGCTGGATGCGATCTTCCCGGCGACGAAGGTTGGTTGGCTGCTGGATCATGTCAGCGGCGCGCGCACCGCGGCCGACGCGGGAGAGCTCGTGTACACAGACGTCGCCGCCTGGCTCCTTGGTCACCTCACCGGAGTCCAGGCCTGCGAGGCGGGCAACGCGGGCCGGACGCTGCTCTGCCCGCTGGGCGGAGACGATTGGGACGACGCGCTCCTGGATCTGTTCGGGGTGCCGCGGTCGCTGCTGCCACCGATCGTCGATTCCGACGCGATCGGGGCGCTGGCGCGGCCACTGCTGGGACCGACGGACCTTCCCGTCACGGGCGTCCTCGGAGACCAGCAGGCATCGTTGTTCGGCCTCGGCTGCCGAGAGCCGGGAGCCGCAAAGGTGACGCTCGGCACGGGGGCCTTCATCCTCGCCCAGAGCGGCGCCACCGCGCCCTTGCCGCCCCACGGGGTTCTCGCTTCGTGCGCCTGGCGGTGGCGCGGGGAGACAAGCTACGCGCTCGAGGGATTCGTGCCGGTGGCCGGCGCGGCCCTGGACTGGTTCGCGGGGCTCGGCGTGCTGCCGCCGGGGCCTGAGCTCGATGGCCTGTTGAGCGCGGCCGGCCCCGAGGACGGTTCTGTCGCGTGTGTACCCGCGCTCCAGGGTCTCGGCACTCCTGGCTGGGACCCTGCGGTGCGCGCGGCCCTGGTCGGCCTCAGCCGGTCCACCACGCGGGCCCAAGTCGCCCGTGCTGTGGTCGATGGTGTGCTGCACCAGGTGGCCGATGCCCTCGAGGCGATCAGCGTCGTCTTGCCTCTTGCGACAGTTCTGCTCGACGGCGGAGTGTCCCGCTCGGACTGGATCGTCCAACGGCTCGCGGACCTCGCCAACGTCCGGGTGCAACGCGCCGCCCGCGGCGAGGCGACGGCGATCGGCGCCGCTACGATGGCTGGCCTCGCGGCAGGCTTCTGGCGCAGCGCCGAGGAGCTCCCCGAGGTGGCGGTGGATCGAGTCGCCGACCCTTCGCTGTCCCCATCCGAGCGTGCCGCGCGACGTGATGATTGGGCGGCAGCGGTCGCATTGGCGTCGCAATGGCCGCGCTGAGGGCCGCGACCGCGACTGGAGTCCGGACGAAGGGTCGCAGCCGGGCAAACACACCCGAGCAGGTGACCGGTCTACGGCTTGATCCGACCCCGAACGACTTTTTTACTCGTAGGTCACGCACCTGCGTGCGATGGGGTTAACGGGAGGCGCTCTTTCGACCCGATCCGGCGGGCGATCGGATGAGATCGTGGTCGCATCCTGGTCCTATGAGCCGACCGCAGCGCCCTAAACGATCTTCGCCTCCTGTGCTGATGCGGCCCGCATCACAAATCGTCGAGCATCGAGCGCGCATAAGATCGACCCCGCTTGCCGACCCATTCGGTGGCGCGACCCACGGCGACAGCCATCACCCACGCGAAGCAGGGCTCGACCAGACCAACCGGCGTCCCGGAACTCGCCAAATCCGCGTTGCCGAACGCCGTGGCCGCCAGCTCCTCGCGCCGCAACAGACGGCTTGACAGACGCGGTCGGGGACGGGGCGTCGAGCGCGCTTCTGCTCTCCGTCTTGGTGGCTCACTGTGTACCGGGCTGACCGTAGGCGAGTGATCGCTTCCAGGGGCTTGCTGCTCCTGCCAGGTGGGCGCGTTCAGGTAGGGCCGAATGTGGGCACGAATATGGACACACTTGTCACCGCTGCTCACGCTGGCGCGCCCGACCTGCGAGGCGGCGTGGCTGGCTGATGTGGATGCGGGTCTTCGAACCCCCGACATCCGGATTACATTTGGGTGCTCTGTCCGGAGGTTTCGAAGCCCAGTAAGTGGCTGTATGCAGAGCTTTGCGTGACCCGCGAGGATGCCGGAGGAGGGACTCGAACCCCCGACACGCGGATTATGATTCCGCTGCTCTAACCGACTGAGCTACTCCGGCCAGGGAGCGGCCAGTCTAATCGAGCCCCGCGGGCGCCGGTCATCTGGCGCGGGCACGATTCGGGGTCGTTGGCGACCGTGGCATGATCCCTGCGATGAGCGATCTCGCCACCGCAATCGATACGGTGATCACGCGCTGCCTGGGCGTGCGGCCCGGTGAGGATGTGCTCGTCGTCGTGGATCCCGAGAGCCGGGGGATGGGGGAGGCCCTGCGCGCGGCCGCCGCCGCCGCGGGAGCCGACGCGGTGCTCGCGG
>JALYTU010000582.1 GCA_030854125.1 Actinomycetota bacterium
GGCGCGGGGATGGCTCGCGCCCGCCGCGACGGCCGGGCCAGGGATCGCGCCCAGCGCCCACAGGAGGGCGAGCGCGGACACGACCAGCGGGGCGGTACGCCGTGGGCTGATCGGCCGGGGGTGTGCGGTCATCGTCTGCTATTGAACCCGCTGGGGCGGCGAACGTATCGCCACGGCCGCCGCAGCGGCGGCGGTCGCCCGCCCCCCGGCATAGAATCGTCCCGACATGGGCAAGGTCGTCAAGCTCGACGCCTCCGCCGCCGATCGGCGGTCAGCGTCCTCGCGGGCCTCGAGCGGGCGCCGGCGTCAGCGCTCGAAGACCGCGCTGGTGCTCGGCGGCGGCGGCTTCACCGGAGGCGTCTACGAGATGGGCGCGCTGCGGGCGCTGGACCTGCTCTCGGTGAACCGCACCGTCAACGAGTACGACGTCTACGTGGGCACCAGCGCCGGGGCGTTCGTCGCCGCCGCGGTGGCCAACGGGGTCACCCCAGAGGAGATGATGCGCGTCATCGTCCAGCAGGTTCCGACCCCGTTCCCGGACGCGCGGATCGGGGCGCTGCTCAAGCCCAACTACCGCCAGTTCCTTGTCCGCGGCGCGCTGCTGCCGCTCCGTCTGGCGCAGCTGATGACGATGCTCGCCCGTGATCGTGGCCAGATCTCAGCCGTCGACGTCGCCCTCGGCCTCGCCGAGGTGCTGCCGTCGGGGCTGTATTCGGGAGCCGGCATCGAGAGCTATGTGCGGCGCATTCTGTCTGACCCGGACCGGACCGACGACTTTCGGCTGCTCGAGAGCGAGCTGTACGTGACCGCCACCGATCTGGACACCTGCGAACGGATCGTGTTCGGCCGCGAAGGCTGGGAGGACGTGCCGATCTCGCGGGCGGTGAGCGCCTCGACGGCGCTGCCGATGATCTACAAGCCGGTCAAGGTCCGCGACCGGGAACTCGTCGACGGCGGAATCGTCTCGACCACCAACCTCGACATCGCGGTTGAGGCGGGCGCCAAGTTCATCATCGTCGTCAATCCGCTCGTGCCGTACACCAACACGTTCGAGAAGCGGATTCCCACCCTGTCGGGCTCCCGGCCGCGGCGCGTCTCGGACATGGGCTTTCCGCAGATCGGCTATCAGGCCTTCAAGCTTCTGGCCCACCAGCGGCTGCACGAGCTCGCCCAGCGATGGGAGGAGCGCTACCCCGGGGTGGACATCGTTCTGATCGAGCCCGGCGACAGCGACGAGCTCATGTTCCAGACGAGCATCATGAACTTCACATCTCGGGTCGAAATCGCCCGGCACGGCTTTGAGTCGGTCACGCTCAAGCTCGCCCAGGACTATCCGCGATTCAAGCGCATCTGCGCCCGACACGGGATTGAGATCTCGGCCACCCGCGTGCGCAAGGTGGTCAAGCACTTCGAGGCCGAACGGGAGTCCACCCGGGCCTGGCGGAAGATCCTGGAGCAGACAACCTCGACGCTGCTGCGCCAGTCAGCTCAGGAGTAGCTTCGCGCGGGCACCGTGGTCGGCCCGCGCCCCGCGAGCGTCAGGCGCTCGCCGCCTGAGGTTGTGGGTCGAGCGTCAGGCCCGCGTCCTCCCTCACACTGGTCAGGAAGAGTGTCTTGTCGATCCGACCGTTGAAGATCGGGACTCCCAGCTCGACGCACTTGACGATCACATCGCGCCGATCAAGACCGGCCTCGCGGGCCAGTTCGCTGGGCGTCAGGTGATTGGCCATTGGGGCTCTCCTTTGCCGTTCACTGAAGTGATGCCAGTATGGCGCTCGGGCCGGATGCGAGCAACTCTGAAAGCCCGCTCGGGCCAGAAATGATCGAAATGCGTCCCGACCGCGAAGAGATTCGTGCCGGGAGACCTCGACAAACGTCAGATAAACGATACAGTTCAGTAAGGCCGTGTAGGGCGGCCTGAATAGCGCATCGAGATTGGTGGTATGGGACGGGTATGAGCATGACGGCGCTGTCCGCAGAGACTCTGTTCGAGCACGACCTGATCGACGCCGCGCGCAACGGTGACGACCGCGCCTTCGAGGAGCTCTACGCCCGTTATAACGGCCGGATCACCGGCTTCATCCACGCGCGCGTCCGCGATCACGGCCGCTCGGAGGACGTGGCGCAGGAGGTCTTCATCTCGGCGCTGCGGCGTCTGCGGTCGACTTCCCAGCCGATCCAGTTCAAGCCCTGGATCTACGAGATCGCCAAAAATGCCTGCATCGATGAGTATCGGCGCACGCGGCGGATCCGCGAGGTCTCCCTCGACAGCGGCGATGACGAGTCTGATTCGTCTGTGCTGCCCTCGCGGGCGCCGACCCCGCTGGCCACCGTCGAGACCAAGCAGCGGCTCACGGACCTGCGCGGTGCGTTTGGCGGCCTGTCTGACAGCCACCACCAGTTGCTCGTGCTGCGCGAGTTCGAGGGCCTCAGCTACGACGAGATCGGCGCACGGACCGGGATGACGCGCCAGATGGTGGAAAGCGGCCTGTTCCGCGCTCGCCGCAAGCTGACCGAGGAGTACGAGGAGCTGGCCAGCGGACGGCGCTGCAGTCAGATTCAGTCCACGATCGAGGCTGGTCGCGCTCTGTCGGCCCGGTCGCTGGGCATCCGGGAGCGCCGCGTGTTCGCGCGCCACCTCGCCCATTGCCAGCCCTGCCGCGTCGCCGCTCATCTCGCCGGTGTCGACGAGACGCTGGTCAGGCGCAGGCGGATCGGCGCGAAGATCGCCGGCCTGCTGCCCTTGCCCCTGTGGCGCTGGCCGTGGGCAGCCGGACGATCGCGCCAGCTGGTCTTCGGTGCCCAGCCGGCGGTGCAGACC
>JALYTU010000583.1 GCA_030854125.1 Actinomycetota bacterium
GCAGTCACCGTGACCGAGAACGCCACCTGGTCACAGCACGCCGAGGTGCCGGCGCGAGCGGTGTGCGCGCCGTCGGGCCGGTGGCCCTGCCCCTGGGGGGAGGTCAGATGGTGCTCGAAGGCAAGGACGTCCATCGGGCGCTCACGCGCTCCGCAGGCCCAGTTCGCGCAACTGCTTGGCGTCGACCGGCGCCGGCGCTCCGGTGAGCGGGTCCGCGCCGCTGGTCGCCTTGGGGAACGCGATCGACTCACGGATGTTGTCGCGGCCGGCGAGCAGCGTGACGAGCCGGTCCATCCCGAACGCGATCCCGCCGTGGGGCGGCGCGCCGAAGCGCAGCGCGTCGAGCAGGAAGCCGAACCGGGCCTGGGCCTCCTGCGCGTCGATCCCGATCAGTTCGAAGATCCTCTCCTGGACGTCGCCGCGGTGGTTACGGATCGAGCCACCGCCGAGCTCGGTGCCGTCCAGCACCAGGTCATAGGAGCGCGACAGCAGCGCGCCGGGGTCGTCGAGGTCCCCGACCGCCGCGGGCTCGCCGGCCGGAGTGGCCGGAGCCGTGAAGGGATGGTGCTCGGCGTCCCAGCGCTGCTCATCGGCGCCGTAGGCGAACATCGGGAACTGCACGATCCACAGCAGGTCGTGGCGCCCGGCGGGAACGAGATCAAACCGCCGGGCCAGCTCGAGCCGCAGCGCGCCGAGCACTGCCGCCGCGACCCGCGCCTGGTCGGCGACGATCAACAGCAGGTCCCCGGGGGTCGCGTCAACGCGCTTGCTGACGGCGGCGATCTCCTCGACGGTGAGGAACTTGGCGATCGGCGAGCGCCAGGTGGGTTGCGCGCCGTTCTCGCCGGCCTGCACGAACGCCCACACCAACCCCTTGGCGCCGTGGCGCTTGGCCAGCTCAGTGAGCGCGTCGAGCTCGGAGCGCGGCATCTCGCGCCGGCCGGCGTTGATCGCGCGCACGACCCCACCCCCGGCGAGGGCATCGGCAAACACCTTGAAGCCCGAGCCGGTCAGTGCCTCGCCGAGGTCGGTCAGCTCGAGGCCGAACCGCGTGTCAGGACGGTCTGAGCCGAAGCGGGCCATCGCCTCGGCGTGAGTCATCCGCGGCCACGGCGGCCCCGCCACACCGAACCCCGCGCGCTCGAACACCGTGCCCAGCACCGCCTCGGTCACCTCGTAGACGTCCTCCTCCTCGGCGAACGCCATCTCGATGTCGAGCTGGGTGAACTCGGTCATCCGGTCCGCCCGCGAATCCTCGTCGCGAAAGCAGCGCACGATCTGGAAGTAGCGCTCAAACCCGCCGATCATCAACAGCTGCTTGAACAGCTGGGGCGATTGCGGCAGGGCGTAGAAAAGACCCGGCTCCCTCCCCCCCACGACCCGGGCCGGGACCAGGAAGTCGCGTGCGCCCTCCGGCGTTGACCGGGTCAGAAACGGGGTCTCGATCTCGAGGAAGTCACGGGCGTCGAGGATCTCGCGGATCGTCTGGGTGACCCGGTGGCGCAGCGCGATCGCATCCTGCAGCGGAGCCCGGCGCAGGTCCAGGGACCGGTGGCGCAGGCGCAGGTTCTCATCCACGGGACCGGCCTCGTCGACCGGGAACGGGGGCGTGTCGGCGTCAGCGAGGACCTCCAGGCCCGAGACGACGAGCTCGATCTCGCCGGTGGGAAGGTTGGGGTTGACGTTCTCCGGTGCGCGCCGGGCGATCTCGCCGTTGACCGTGATCACGTCTTCAGAGCGCAGCCCGTGCGCGGCGGCGTGGGCCTCGGGCGCTTTCACGGGGTCCAGCACGAGCTGCAGGATGCCCGACCGCTCTCGCAGGTCGATGAAGATCAGCCCGCCGTGATCGCGGCGGCGGTGCACCCAGCCCGAGACCCGGGCCTCCGTGCCGGCCCGCTCGGCGTCGAGCTCGGAGATCCATGCGTCGCGGTAGCGGTTGGGCCGTGGGCTGCGCTGCATCGCGGTCATCACACCAGGCGGCTTCCACGCAGGATCGCGGGGATCACCGTCTGAGCGTCGAGCTCGCGCTGGTCTCCGGACTCCATGTCCCTGAGGCTGACCAGCGGCTCGTCGCCGACGATCGCCACGTACCGCGCCCCCAGACGGTCGGCCTGCTTGAGCTGGCCCTTGAGCGAGCGACCGGCGAGCTCGAGCTGGGCGCCCAGGCCCGCACGGCGGGCTTGGGCGGCGAGGCGGAATCCGATCGCGTCAGAGTCCGCTACGCCGTCCCCGGCCAGGGCGACGAACAGATCGACGGTCGGCCGGGCGATCGGTGGCTCGGGCGCGGCGAGCAGGATCCGCTCGACGCCGGCCGCCCATCCGGAGCCTGGGGTCGGCGGGCCACCGAGCTGCTGCAGCAGACCGTCGTAGCGACCACCGCCGCCGACCGCCGACTGGGCGCCGAGCGCGTCGGAGGTGAACTCGTACAGCGTGCGGGTGTAGTAGTCCAGACCACGGACGAGCGTCGGGTCGATGTCGTAGGCCAGCTCTTGGTCGTCGAGGCGCTCACGCACAGCGGCGAAGTGCTCGGCATCCTCGGTCGCCAGCCGCTGAAGCAGCGTCGGCGCGTCGCGCATCGTCTCGCGGGTGCGCGGATCGTCGGCGTCGAAGGCGCGCAGCGGGTTGAGGTCGATGCGGGCGACGACCTCGGGCGACAGCCCGTCCTCGTGGGCGCGCAGGAACGCGGTCAGCTCCTCCCGGTAGGCGGCACGGGTGGCCGGCGTGCCCAGGCTCGAGATGCGCAGCCGCGGCTCTCGGACCCCCATCGCCTCCAGCAGTTCGGCGAGCAGCAGGATCAGCTCGGCATCGGCCTCCGGCGCGG
>JALYTU010000054.1 GCA_030854125.1 Actinomycetota bacterium
GACCACGCCCAGCCCGGGATCGGCGGTCAGCGTGCGCCGCACCCGCTCACCGGCGGCCGCGGTTCCGTCGGCGACGACGACCTGCCCGGCATGGATCGACTTGCCCATTCCGACGCCGCCGCCCTGGTGGATCGAGACCCAGCTGGCGCCGCACGCCGTCATCAGCATCGCGTTCAAGAGCGGCCAATCGGCGATCGCGTCCGAGCCGTCGCGCATCGCCTCAGTCTCGCGCTCGGGAGAGGCGACCGAGCCGGCGTCGAGGTGGTCGCGACCGATCACGATCGGTCCCCTCAGCTCCCCGGAGGCGACCATCTCGTTGAAGCGCACCCCGGCCAGCTCGCGCTCGCCGTAGCCCAGCCAGCAGATCCGGGCGGGCAGCCCCTGGAAGGCGACCCGCTCCTGCGCCAGCGAGATCCATCGAGCGATGTGCTCCTGATCGCCGAACAGATCGAGGATCGCCCGGTCGGTGGCGTGGATGTCAGCTGGGTCTCCCGACAGGGCGACCCAGCGAAACGGGCCCTTGCCCTCGCAGAACAGCGGCCGGATGTAGGCCGGCACGAAGCCCGGGTAGGAGAACGCGTCGGTGTCACCGTGCGAGAAGGCCAGCCCGCGCAACGCGTTGCCGTAGTCGAACGCCTCCGCACCGGCGGCGGCCAGAGCCCGGATCGCGCCCACATGCGCCACCGCGCTCTCCCCCACGCGACGAAGGTAGTCACCCGGATCAGAGCGGCGCAGAACCTCGGCTTGCTCAACCGTCAGGCCCGCGGGGACGTAACCGTTGAGCGGGTCGTGGGCGCTTGTCTGGTCGGTGACGATGTCGATCGCCACCCCCCGTCTCACCAATTCCGGGAGGATCTCGGCTGCGTTGCCGGCCAGGCCGATCGACAGCCCGCGACGCTCGGACTGCGCCGCGGCCAGCCGGGCCAGCGCGTCATCGAGATCAGCGGCGCGCTCGTCCAGATACCGGGTCTCGATCCGACGTTCGATCCGCTGCAGGTCGACCTCGATGCACAGTGCGGCACCGTCGAGCATGGTCACCGCGAGCGGTTGGGCGCCGCCCATCCCGCCCAGACCGGCGGTGACGACCAGCCGGCCGGCCAGGGAACCCCCGAAGCGCAGTCGCGCGGCGGCGGCAAACGTCTCGTAGGTGCCCTGCAGGATCCCCTGGCTGCCGATGTAGATCCACGACCCGGCCGTCATCTGGCCGTACATCATCAGCCCGGCGGCGTCCAGTTCGCGAAAGGTCTCCCAGTTGGCCCACTGCCCGACGAGGTTGGAGTTGGCGATCAGCACGCGGGGCGCGTCGGGGTGGGTTTCGAACACCGCCACCGGCTTGCCGGACTGCACGAGCAGCGTTTCGCCGTCGCCGAGCCGGCGCAGCTCACGCTCGATCGTGTGGTAACTGGACCAGTTGCGGGCCGCCTTGCCGATCCCGCCGTAGACGACGAGGTCCTCGGGACGTTCGGCCACGTCGGGATGCAGGTTGTTGTGGAGCATCCGCAGCGCGGCCTCCTGAGGCCAGCCGCGGCAGCTCATCGAGTCAGACGCCATCGTGGCGCCACGCTACTACTGGTAGGGGTGCCAGAGGACGGTGGCGCGCCTTGACCGCGTTCTGGCCGTGATGTCACAATGACAACACGCAATGGTGACCCGGGGAACAAGCCTCAGGCGCGGGCTCGAGATTCTTCTCGCGTTGGGCTCTGACGCCGCGCTCGCGGAAGGCGGACTTGGCGTCACACAGGTCGCAGCCCTCACCGGGCACGAGAAGAGCCAGGTCTCGCGAACACTGACCACGCTGACCGAGTATGGGCTGGTGGAACGGTCGCCTGTCGTTCGTGGCTATCGGCTCGGCTGGGAGTGCTTCGCGCTCGCCGCCCGCGCAGGGGAGCCACGTCTAATCGAGGACGCGCGGATCGGCTTGGCGCAGCTTGTCGATCTGGTGGGCGAAGCCTCTCACCTCTCCGCCTTGGACGGCACCGAGGTCCAGACGCTGCTGACCCAGCCGGCGCCACACGCGATCGCCGCACGGAGTTGGGTGGGACGAAGGCTGCCCGCCCACTGCACCTCCTCGGGACGAGCCCTACTGATCGACTACGACCGGGTCGCCCTGCTCGAGCTGTTCGGATCAGAGCCGTTTCCGGCCTGCGGACCGAATGCGCCGGCCGACGCGCGTGAACTCGAGCGCAGGATCAGTCGTGCCCGCCGGGTCGGTTACGCGGTGGCCGACGAGGAATCCGAGCCCGGCTTGGTGGCGGTGGCCGCGCCGGTCCGCGATTTCACGGGTCGAGTGATCGCGGCGATCAACGTGTCAGCGCCAAGGTTTCGCCTCGGAAGCCGCCTTCATCCGACCGGCGAACTGGTCCGCGCTGCCGCCGACCGGCTTTCGGACGCGCTCGGACGCCCCCACACCGTCGACCAGGCGATTTCGCGATGAAACCGGTCATTCCCGGCGAGCAGCGGCTCGCGCTGCGAGACCGACCCGTTCACGATCCGGTAACCTCTGCGTCTCTGGGGGGTCGGACCACGGCACGGCCGGTCACCGTAGGCATGACGGGCACAATCGCCACCACCAAGGGAGAGAAGATGCAATCTGTTTTGAGGCGTGCGCTCGCAAGCGGCGGCACTCTCCTCGCGGTGGCCGCTCTGGCTGCGTGCGGAAGCTCGTCGTCCTCATCGTCCGGGAGTTCATCGGCCGGCTCCAGCTCCAGTTCCGCGGGCGGAGCCACGCTGCCGGGCAAGGGCAAGCCGCCGATTACGATCGGCGACAAGAACTTCACCGAAGAGTTCATCCTGGGTGACCTCTACGCCCAGGCTCTCCAGGCGAAGGGGTTCACGGTCAACCTCAAGCCGAACATCGGCAGTTCAGAGCTCACCTTCAAGTCGCTCACCTCCGGACAGATCGACATGTACCCCGAATACACCGGGGTCATCCTCAGCGTGCTGGCCATGCAGACACGGCGGCCGGCCAGCGAGAACGCCGCCTACACGGCCGCTCAGACGTTCGTGAAGGGCAAGGGATTCACGCTGCTGGACAAGACGCCGTTCTTCGACGCCGACGCAATGGCCACGTTGAAGCCGTTCGCGCAGAAGAACCACCTCACGACGCTCGCGGACCTCAAGAAGCTCAAGTCCTTCTCGCTGGGCGCGCCACCCGAGAACAAGACCCGCTACGAGGGCCTGGTCGGCATGCGCGAGGCCTACGGGATCACCAACGTGCAATTCGTCCCCCTGACGATCGGGCTTCAGTACGCGGCCCTGGACAAGGGCAGCGTCGATACGGCAAACGTGTTCACCACCGACGGTCAGCTGCAGAGCGGCAAGTACGTGATCCTCACCGACACCAAACACATCTACGGCTATCAGAACGTGGCCCCGGTGGTCTCCAACAAGCTGCTGGCACGCGAGGGACCGGCATTTGCCCAGACGCTCAACGCGGTCAGCGCCAAGCTCACCACCCACGTGATGCAGCAGCTCAACGCCGCCGTGGACATCAACAAGGTCGATCCGGCGACCGTGGCGACCAAGTTCTTGCAGGCCAACGGACTGAAGTAGGGGCCCAAAAGTGCCCCCACGTCTGCCGGGGACCCGCGAAGCGGAGCGCACCCCGACTGAGCGAAGCTCGGCGGCGGCGCTCGAGTTCAGAAACGTAACCAAGCGCTATCCGGGTGGGGATCGACCGGTGCTCGTCGACCTCTCGTTCAAGGTCCCCGCTGGGGAGATCTGCGTGTTGGTCGGTCCCTCGGGGTGCGGCAAGACCACCGCCATGCGGATGGTCAACCGCATGATCGATATCACCGAGGGCGACATCCTGCTGGACGGCGAGAGCGTACGCAAACGACCTCCGGCCGAGCTCAGGCGTCACATCGGTTACGTGATCCAGCAGATCGGCCTGTTCCCGCACCTCTCCATCGGTGACAACATCGCCACCGTGCCGCGCCTGCTGGGCTGGGATCGCAAGCGAGTCGACGCCCGGGTGGAGGAGCTACTCGAGATGATCTCGCTTCCCCCGGAGACGCGCGAGCGGTATCCGGCCGAGGTCTCGGGCGGCCAGCGCCAGCGGGTCGGGGTGGCCCGTGCGCTCGCCGCGGATCCGCCTCTGATGCTGATGGATGAGCCTTTCGGGGCGATCGACCCGATCACCCGCGAGCGTCTGCAGAACGAATTCCTGCGCCTGCAGCAGGACATCCGCAAGACGATCGTGTTCGTCACGCACGACATCGACGAAGCGATCAAGATGGGCGACCGGATCGCGATCCTGCGGGAGGGTGGGGTGCTCGTTCAATTCGACACCCCGGAACGCATACTCGCCGAGCCGGCCGACGACTTCGTCGCCCGGTTCGTGGGCCTGGATCGCGGCCTCAAGCGCCTGTCTCTGTCCACGCTCAGCGACCTGTCCCTCGAGGCGGCCGAGACCTTGCCGGACGGCACGCCCGCCAGCGGGAGGTCTGACCGCGGCCGGGTGGTGTTCGTCGACAAGGCGGGACGACCCGTCGGGCGCCTTGGGGTCCACGGAGAGCCTGAGCCGATCGCCGCCTGCGGCGAGCCACACACCTCACTACGCGATGCTCTGTCGCTGATCATGAGCGACGGCAACCGCCCCCTGGTGGTGGTCGACGCCGACGGCGCGGTGGCGGGGCTGGTGCGGATCGAGGTGATCGCCGGCGCGCTGGCGGTTGGCAACGGGGACCCCCCAGCGGCCGAGGGCAGTTCCTAGTGGGGCCTGTGTTCGCCGCCGGAGGCGCGCCGGTGATTCCCAACTTCGGGGGCGCCAACGGCAGCAACGCGTGCGAGCGCAACAACGGGCTCTTCTGCTGGCACTGGTTCACCCAGCACTGGTCGAGCACGTTTCAACCCGCGCTGCTCCAGCACATCGTGCTCGTTCTCATCGCGGTCGGGATCGGCTTTGTGATCGCATTCGCGCTGGCGCTGCTCGCCTACCGGGTGCGCTGGCTCGAGTCCCCGATCGCCGGCGTCTCGAGTCTGCTGTACACGATCCCCAGCCTGGCTCTGTTCCAGATCCTCGTTCCGTTCACCGGGCTGACCCGCTTGACAGTCGAGATCGGGCTCGTTTCCTACACGCTGCTGCTGCTCTTTCGCAACATCGTCACCGGTCTGCGCGAAGTCCCCCAGGAGGTGCGTGACGCCGCGCGCGGGATGGGGCTGACCCAGCGTCAGATCCTGCGGCGCATTGACCTGCCGCTTGCCGTTCCGGCGATCTTCGCGGGTCTTCGCGTGGCCACCGTGACGACGATCAGCTTGGCCACGGTGGCCGCGATCGTCGGCATCAACGAGGGCCTGGGGGTGCCGATCTTCGACGCGATCCAGCGCGTGAACTTCAAGACCGAGTTCCTCGCCGCCGCTGCGCTCGCGATCCTGCTCGCGTGGGTCGCCGACCTGCTCCTGGTCCTGCTCCAGCGCATGGTCGCACCCTGGGCGGCCCGCCGGCGCTCCTCCCTGGTCCCGCAGGCCGTGGTCCGTGCGATCAGGCGTCGCCCGCGTCCGATCTCCGCCGTGCGGGGGGGCTGAGCGGTGCTGCTGCTGGGGGCCGGGCTGGGTCAGGATTTCCTGGACTCGTTCTCGTTCATGGGCCACAACTTCAGTCACCTGCTGCACGACACGCTCGGGACGGTCGCGCTCAGCGCCGCCGCGCTCGGGGTGGCGCTGGTGGTCACGCTTCCGCCCGCGGTGTGGCTCGGCCACCTGCACCGTGGCTCTAGCGCGGCGATCCGCACCGCAAACCTCGGACGCTCCCTGCCCGAGCTCGGTCTCATCGCGATCTTCCTCGCGCTGCTCGGGATCGGCTTCGTCAACGTGATGCTGGCGCTGGTGATCGTCGGCATCCCACCGATCCTGGCCAACGCATTCACCGCCGTGGACGGAGTCGAGCCGGAGGTGGTGGATGCCGCGCGCGGGATGGGCATGAGCCCGCTCGCGGTACTGCTCAAGGTTGAGATTCCGCTGGCCCTGCCGCTGATGTTCGCGGGGATCCGCACCGCCGTCCTCTTCATCATCGGAGCCTCGCCACTGGCGGCGATCGCGGGCGGGTCCGGGTTGGGCGAGATCATCGTGAATCAGGCGAGCTATGGATTCTCGGGCGTGCTCGCAGCGTCGCTCTGGGTCTCGGCCCTGGCGCTGCTGGTCCAGGCGCTGTTCGCGCTCCTGCAGCGCATGCTGACCCCGGCCGGCCTCAAGGTCGGCAACCGCGCAACGGTCGGCATCGACGTCGGCGTGGCCGACGCCGAACGTGTCTCCGTGATGGAGGCGAACGCCGCGTAACTGGCGGCCCCGGCCGCGCCGGCTCAGAGCGACGGCTTGCGTCTTACGCGAGCTCCCGCGCGGAGCTGACTCCGGCCAGCGCGAGGAAGTTGCGCAGCACGTGCGCCCCGGCGGGACACTGCCTGGTGAATCGCTCTGGGTGAAACTGCGTTCCCCACCAGTGGCGCTCGCGCGTCCGAATCGCCTCGACCGCGCAGTCTTCGCTGCGCGCAAGCACTTCGAAGTCGTCGGGCAGCGTCACGACGTCCCAGGAGTGGTGCTCATAGGCCAGGGCGGTGACTCCAAGCCCGGTCAGCAGATCCCCGTCGTCGAGAACCTCCACCGTCCCGTAACCGACCGCCGGGCGCTGGCGCGACGCAATCGTCCCGCCGGCGAAGATCGCCTGAAGCTGCATCCCGGCGCAGATCCCGAGCACCGGTCCGTCGAAGCGCTTCACGGCGTCCCCGAGACGCGCCAGAGCATCAGGGTCGTGCAGCGCCCACGGTGCAAACGATCCACTGAGGATCACGGCGCGGGCCGCGAAGTCGCCAGGTTGGGTGTAGGCCCGGCTGCGCACCGGCACGCCCGCGAGCTGCTCGATCCGCCTCCGGATGACCTCGTAATGGCGCGCCAATGCCCCGGTCACTGCAGGCGGATGCTCGGTGATCACCAGGTCGACGCCTGCTGCCGTCATCGGCGTCAGCGTACCTGAGCGGAGCCCTCGTCAGAGCTTGGCGGCGTAGTCGAGGTTGCGCTGCTTGAGGCTGGAATCGGTTCCGAGGAACGCGTGGCGCGACATGTCGGGGCTGTAGCGGCTGGACGGCGGGGTGCGGCCAAGCGCTTCGGCGACAGCACGGATGTGATGCGGGGCCGCCCCACAGCACACACCGAGGTAGCCAACGCCGAGCTGATCGGCCGCGCGGGCGAACTCGCCAAGCTCATAGCGGTTGCAGGTGAAGGGATCGAGCGCAGTCGGGAACGGACGGCCGCCTGGGATGCAGTCGCAGTCGGGGTCAGTCAGAGACTGAAAGCTGGGCTCCGCGTCGCGGGTGCGATAGGGAACCGGCAGCGCGGCGACGTGGCCGGTCACGGCCTCGCGGATGCCGGGCAGCAGGGGCAGCATCGTGCGCGGCCCACGGATGCAGTTGAGGCCGACGACGTCGGCCCCGGCCGCCTCGAGGCGCCGGCACGCCTCCTCGGGCGTCCACCCTTCCCGGGTCAGCGGCTCGCGGTGGATGGCCAGCGTCACCACAGAGGGCAGCCCCGTCTGACGGATGGCCTCGGTCGCCAGCAGAGCCTCCTGCGCCCAGGAGAAGGTCTCGCCGACGATGAAGTCGGCGCCCGCGTCCACCGCCCACCCGATCTGCTCCTCGAACATTGCCCGAACGGCGCCGTGCGTGGCAACATCCGCAGGGTCATAGACGTTTGTGTTGCAGATATCACCGGCCAGCAGCGAACCCGTGCTGCGGGCAACGTCCCGGGCGATCGCTAGTGCCTGGCGGTTGATGGTCTCGAGCGCGTCCTCTTTGCCGATCATGCGCAGCTTCTCGCGGTGGGCGTAGTAGGTGAACGCTTCGACCACATCAGAGCCGGCATGGACGAATTCTTCGTGGAGCTGAATGACGAGCTCGGGGTGCTCGAGCACGACCTCAGGCACAAACGCGCCGGCTTGCAGGTAGCCACGTCGCTCAAGCTCGAACAGGTAGCCCTCGGCGCAGATGACAGGCCCGCGCGCCAGGCGAGCCAGGAGGCCGTCAGTGTGTGTGTCAGCCATGTATCCACTCCATCGTTTCAGCGATCATCGGAGCACCAGTTGCTGTCAGAGCAACACGCGTTGCAATTTCGCGGAGAGCGTAGCAGTCACGAGGCCGTGAACCGTGAGAAACTGGCCCGGCCGTGAACATGCCCGCTGACTACGACGGCCTGATCGGCGAAGGCTGGAGCGGGGTCGACCCGAATGGCGCTCACGTCAACGTCGTGCTGGCGCGACGGGGAACGCCGGCCGGAGCGGCACTGCTGACCACCTTCACCTCCCCCGCCCCGGGCCACACTCCGATCCTGGTCGTCGTCGGTGCGGACAAGGACCACTACGAGCCGGTCTGGCCGCCCACGATCATGATCAACAAAGCCACCGCGACCGAGGATCTCCATCAAACCATCACGTGGGGGGCGGGACAGCTCGGAGTTGCCCAGGGTGTCCTGGACGCCGTGGCCGAGCAGCTAATTCCATGCAGCGGCGACCTGCTCGTGTTTGTCGCGATCTACATCGAGCTGGGCGCCACTGACGAGACGGCGGTCCGGAAGGCCAGCCGATCCGCCACCCGGAAGGGAATTCGCACCGCCCGCGAGGGCCGAGACCCCGCTGCCGCTCAGGCCCTGGTCGATCGGCGTGATTCGCTGCGCAGCCCCTTCTACGGCGGCGAGTAGCCGGCGCGCGATCGGCATCAGCCAGGCCCTCGCAGTCGCGTTTACCTCGGGGGGGTGCGCCCGGGCACGACCCGGTCGCGCCCGGATCCTGCCAGTGACTCCCGCGCGGCCTGCACCCGCCGGCCAAGCTCGCCGCTAGCGAGCGCGTCGCGCGCCAACCGCTCCACGTCGGGTCCGAGCGGGCGGTCCTCCCCCAACGGTGCGACCAGTTCACGCACGCAGGCATGAGCCGCCGAGGTGCCGCGACCCAGTCGCGCAACGGCGGCGAGTTCGACCGCCTGGGCGGCGACTAACAGCTCGACGGCAACCAGCAGCTCCAGACGGTGCACCGAAGCCCGCAACCGCAGCGCGGCCTGGGCGGCGCCCGTCGAGTCGTCCTCGACTCCGTCGGCGCCGACTCCGGCGTGGATCGCCAGCGGCGCGGCGAGGTGGCGGATCTCCAGGGTCAGCGCCTGGGCGGTCTTGCCCAGTGGCGCCGCGCCCGAGCGGGTGGCGTCACCGGCCACCAGCGCGGTGGGCAGCCCGCTGAGCCGCTCGGTGCTCAGGCGCGCGATCCGCTCGGTGATCGCCGACGCCACCTGGGCGACGGCGATCGCCGTCGCGTCCAGGGCCAGCGCCAGGGCCGGAACGTGGAAGTTGCCGGTGCTCAGCACGTCAGCATCGACGGAGAGCACGAGCGGGTTGTCGGCCGCGCCGCTCAGCTCAGGGGCCAGGGCCGCCTCGAGCAGCCCGAGGGCCGTGTGCAGCGATCCGTGGATCTGGCTGACGCAGCGGAAGCTGAGTGGATCCTGGAGGCGCCGTGCGGCTCCAGGCTGCTGCAGCGCCCCGTCGGCGAGCAGCGCCCGCAGATCGGTCGCCGACCAGTCCTGCCCGGGAGCCGGCCGTGCCGCGACCACGCGCCGCGGATCGAGCGGGCTGAGGTTGGCGCGAAAGCCCTCCATGGCCAGGGCGGCCGACACCTGGGCCGCGGCCAGGGC
>JALYTU010000584.1 GCA_030854125.1 Actinomycetota bacterium
CCCGCACGACGTCGAGACGACGGCGAGGGGCGCGGCGATGCTTGCCGCCTCGGGCGCCGGGCTTCACGACACGGTCGCCGTCGCTTCCCACGAGATGGCGGGGCCACGGGCTGAACCGGTGGAGCCCGATCCCGGACTGCGCACGGTGTATGACGCGCTCCACGAGCGCCACCTCGCGCTCTACGCTGCGCTCCGCCCACTGTTTGACTGACCGGCAGCGCAGATCACGGCATGGCCAATCCTGACCCCCCGCTCGAGCTCACCGATCACCAGCGCGCGGCGCTGAACCAGCTTTCGTCGTTTTCACTCATGGACGCCCTGCTCGGCCGTCGGTCGCGGCGCTTCCCGCTCGGCGGCCATCTCCCCGATGGTCCCCTCGCCTACCGCTCCCGGCATGACCACGTACCGCTGACCGAGCTCGAGACGCTGCTCATCCTCTCGGTGATGGGCGGGACGACGGGCTGGCACTACGGCATCACCCGTCACGAGCACTACGCGCCGCACCTGGCCAACTACAACGGTGCCGCGGCGGGGCGAACGATCCCGTCCGCCGCCGGGTTTCACACCTCCGAGCTGTTCTACACCGACGACTCGGGCGTCTACTTCCTGCCCACCCGCGACGCGGGAGCGCTCGTGGACCCCGCCGAGGAGGAGATCACCCCGGAGCTGATGGTCGCTCGCCACCGCGACCGGGTGGTCCAGCTCGCCGACACGCGCCTTCACCTCCCGCGCGCAGAGCCATACCTCGAAGGCCACAACACGTGGATCGCCAACGAGCCTGGCTCGCTGCTGGTGATCCCGATCGCCGACATCGCACAGCACCACATCGCCAACCTGTGCTTCTTCACCCAGAACGGCTACTGCATCTACGACGACATAAATCAGCGCCCGGTGCCCGAGATGAACGAGTTCGCCGACCTCGTCGACACCGCCGACCCGATCCCGCTCTCGTTCGTCGAGCAATACTCGCTCACGGAGGCCACCGCAGAGCTGATGACGTCGAGCTATAACGGGGCGCTGCTGCTGCAGGCCATGGGGCTGGGCGGGTGGTCGTTTGATGGCATCGAGCACATGGCGCTGCTCGGCGCGTCGGGCGACAACGACGTGCCGGGACTCGGCTTTCGCTACGACACCGATCCGCGCTGGGGCACGCCCAACCCAACCGGGCGCACGGATGGAACCTTCCACGCCTTCTGCCCGCCGCACTTCGCCACCATGACCGACGCCGTCGAGGCGTTTGCGCAGCGCAAGTTCGGTCCCGGCGGCCCGTACCATCCCGACACCCCCGGGCCGTGGACCGAGTCACGCACGATCCGAATTTCGGCCGAGCGCCACGACGAGCGCTTCAAGGCGTGCGTGGCGCGGCAGTGCCAGTACACGCTCGACACCTGGGGCAAATTTCCCGGCACCGTGCCGAGCGTGTGGATCATGAATTTCCTCCAGGCCCAGCATCTCGACCTCGAGTTCTATGACCGCTTCTTCAAGCCGGGGGCCTATCTCGAAAGCCACCGTCATCACTTCGAGGTGTGGCACTAGATGCCCGTCGGCTCTAGCGGCGTCCTAGATGCGCCCGCGCGGTGCCGGGCTCTGGCCGCGATGGCCGCCGGCGGCCTGGACCTGCTCGTTGTCGGGGGCGGCATCACCGGCACCGGAGCGGCGCTCGACGCCGCGGCTCGCGGGCTCGCGGTGGGGCTGGTGGAGGCGAGTGACCTGGCGTCGGGCACGTCGAGCAAGTCGAGCAAGCTGATCCACGGTGGCCTGCGATACCTCGAGATGGGGGACGTCAGATTGGTGCGCGAGGCGCTGCGCGAGCGCGAGCTGTTGCTGACCCGGTTGGCGCCGCACCTGGTCCGCCCGGTGTCGTTCCTGTGGCCGTTGCGCCGCCGCGGTTGGGAGCGCCTCTACCTCGGCGCCGGGCTAGCGCTGTACGACACCCTGGGCGGCGCCCGCTCGGTGCCGCGCCACCGTCATCTGACCCGGCGCGGGGTGCTGGCGCAGGCGTCCGCCCTACGCGGAGACGGGCTCGTCGGCGCTGTCCAGTTCTTCGACGCGGCCGAGGACGACGCCCGGATGGTCGTCGCCGTCGCCCGCACCGCTGTCGGCCGGGGCGCGCACGTGGCGACGCGCGCGCGGGTTCACGCGCTGGTGCGCGAGGGAGACCGGATCACCGGGGCCGAGGTGCTCGACGAGGAGACCGGAGAGACCTTCATGATTCGCGCGCGGCACGTCGCGCTCGCCGTCGGCGCCTGGACTGACCGGCTGCTCGGGGCGGCAGGAATCGACTCAGCGACGGTGATCCGGCCCTCGAAGGGCATCCACCTCGTGGTCGCCGGCGACCGGATCCCGATGTCGACCGGAGTCCTGTCGCGCACCGAGAAGAGCGTCCTTTTCGTGATCCCCACCGATGACGGCTGGTTGATCGGAGACACTGACACGCCGTGGACGCACGGGCCGGATCAGCCCGTCGCCAGCGGAGCCGACGTCGACTACGTGCTGGCGAAAGTCAACGCTCTACTCGCGCAGCCGCTTGTCCGTGCGGACATTCGCGGAGTATTCGCGGGGCTGCGCCCGCTCGTTGGTTCCGCGGCGGCACCGGACACGACGCGTCTCAGCCGCCGCCACATCGTGGAGACCCCCGTACCCGGGCTGACGACGATCGCCGGCGGCAAGTACACGACCTACCGGGTGATGGCCGCCGATCTGATCGATGCCGCGACTCGGGACTTCGCGGGCGTGCCGCGCTCACCCACCGCTGGCGTGCCGCTCGTCGGGGCAGATGGCTTCGCGGCGGCGCGCGCCCAGCGCCGCGCCCTCGCAG
>JALYTU010000055.1 GCA_030854125.1 Actinomycetota bacterium
TCTCAGTCCTGCTCCCGCCGGTCGGAATCCTCGTCCTCGTCCTGCTGCTCTGGCTCCTGATCGCCGGTCGGGGCCGCGGCGAGCAGAAGTATGCCGGCCTGCGCATCCTGCGCTGACGTGCCCGGCGCGCCCAAGAAGCTGGTGCTCATCGTCGTTGACGCGATGAAGCCGTCAATGCTCGAACGGGCGATGGCGGGCGGTCGCGCGCCCGCGCTGTCACTGATCCGGGACGCGGGCTCCTACGTCGGTGACTGCGTGGCCGCGTTCCCGTCGGTGACGCCGGTCTGCGCGGCCACAATCACCACCGGCGTGGGACCCGACCGCCACCTGATCCCGAGCATGAACTGGTATCACCGCAACGAGGGCCGCTACGTCGAATACGGCTCGAGCTTCTCGGCCTCGCGCCAGTTCGGGGTGCTGCGCTCGCTCACCGACACCGTCTACCGGATGAATGACGAGCACCTCTCCCGCGAGGTGCAGACCGTGTTTGAGACGCTCGACGACGCCGACGTGCGCACCGCGGGCACCACCTACCTGATCTACCGGGGCCGGCACCCGCACGAGGTGGCCCAGGAGTCGGCACTCGGGCGGATCGTCACCTCGACGCTGTTTCGCCGCACCGTCGACGGCCCGCGCGAGCTCTTCTATGCCGACCTCTACGCATCGCGCAAGACCGGCTGCCGCGGGCAGCTCGGCCTCCCGGGTGCCCGTGACCAGCACACCGGCTGCGTCGGCTCCTACCTCGAGGAGCATGATCTCTACGACTTCATGCTCTTCTCGCTGCCCGACAACGACGCCTACTCGCACCGCAACGGCCCCCACGCCCAGGTGACCTCGTTGGCCGCCGCCGACCGCCAGATTGAGCGGCTCATAAACGCGGCGGGCGGAGCGGAGGAGTTCCTGGACAGCCACGCGGTGGTGGTTTGCTCTGACCACTCCCAGGCGCCGGTCGAGTCGAGCGTCCGCCTCGACCTCGCCTTCGACGACTTCGATGTCGCCACCCCGAGCCCATCACGCTCGATCGGGGCCGAGGTCGCGCTGAGCCCGGCGCAGCGCTCGGCGATGATCTACGCACTGGACGAGGATCATCGCGACGCGCTGATCACCCGCTCGGTCAAGGCGGTGTCTGACCTGGAGGGCGTCGATCTGATCATGTTCAAGGGCGGAGACGGGGAGGCGGTGGTCCGCAGCCGGCGTGGTGAGCTGCGGTTCGGCCCCGGCGGCGAGCTCAGCGATCTGCGCGGGGAGCGCTGGAGCGTCGAAGGAAAGCTCGGCGTGCTCCGGGCCGAGCTGCAGGACGGGCGGTTTCTCAGCACCGAATACCCCGATGCGCTGACCCGGGTCTGGTCGGCCCTGCACTGCCCTAACGCGGGCGAGGTCCTGCTGTCGGCGGCGCCCGGCTTCGAGTTCGTGGACTGGGGCGGCTCTGACCACGTCGGCGGCGGCTCTCACGGCTCGCTGCACCGCTCGGACTCGCACGCCGCCCTGTTGTGGTGCGGGACCGGGCCAGACTCACCCCGGGCCCGCGAGCAGTGGTCCCTGCGCGACGTGACCCCGATGATCCTCGATCATTTCTCACCCGCGGCACTAGGATCCCGGAATCCCGCCGATTAGAAGCGAATTAAGGCCCGAGCGCACTTACGAAGCTCACGACCACGGCCGATACATTGCCCCGATGCCCGACGAGCTGCTCAGCGCCACCGTCGTCCTGCCGTTTCACCACCGGCTTCGGCTCGGCGTTCGCAAACCCAAGAACTGGCTGCAACTCGGGCGCTTCGTCGCCGTTGGGGCCAGTGGCTACATCGTCAACCTGGCGGTGTTCGCTGCCTGCGTGCATCTGCTCGGGATCGACTACAGGCTCGCCGCGGTGGCCGCATTCGTGGTCTCGGTGGTCAACAACTTCTGGTGGAACCGCCACTGGACGTTCGGCGCCAAGACCGCTCACCCGGTTGCGCAGGGGGCGAAGTTCTTCGCCGTCTCGCTGGTCACCTTCGGGTTCACCTACGTGATCCTCGTCTCGCTGGTGGGCGGCACCGGTATGGTCAAGGTGGTCGCGCAGGCGATCTCGATCGCGGCCGGGACGCCGCTGTCGTTCGTGGGGCAGAAGCTGTGGAGCTTCCGCGCCTAAGGCACGCCCGAACGGCCCTGAGCCGCGCGCGCCCTTCGCTTCCCGCCTCGCGCGCGCTGTCCGCGCTCGCCGCGCTGACTCTTGTCCTGCTCGGCCTGTCCGGTGCCGGTCAGGCTCGCGCGGCCGCACCCCCGCGGGCCGCGGCCTACACGCCGCTGGTTACCGCCGCCCCGTCGGGCTCACCGACACTGGTCATCAACATGGCCAGGGCCCCCGCCGGCTACACCTTGATCCCGTCGCGGGTGCTGGCGATCGCCAACGCCGACGCTCGCGTCCGTGCCGCCCGCCGTCAGTACCCACACGCGATCCCGTACGTGTACACGCACGACAACGGGGTCTGGCAGGTGAGCTGGTTCTCCAAGGGCAAGCCCCAGCGCGAGCAGATCCAGGTCTACGTCGACGACCACGTGCGGCGCGTGACCCAGGTGTGGACGGGCTGGCGGGTTGCCTGGGGGATGGCCCGGGGCTATCCGGGCGCGTTCGGGCGCCACGTCAACGCGGTCTACCTGTGGCTGCCGCTGTGCCTGCTGTTCCTGGCTCCGTTCGTGCCCTGGAGACGCGGCCGCCGCCGCCTGGGTCTGCTGCATCTCGATCTGCTCATGCTGCTGGGCTTCTCGATTTCGCTGGCCTTCTTCAACCACGCCGACGTCGGCATGTCGGTGCCGCTGGTGTACCCGTTCCTGGTCTATTTCCTGGTTCGGATGCTGCTGCTCGCGTTCGGTCGCGGCGTTCCGCGCCGGCCGCTGGAGCTCGCCGTGCCGACGTCATGGCTGCTGTGCGGAGCGGTCTTCCTGATCGGGATGCGGGTCGGCCTGAACATCCTCGGGTCCAATGTGATCGACGTCGGCTACGCCGGCGTGATCGGCTCCGACAAGCTGATTCACGGTCACCTCCTGTACGGCCTGTGGCCACACGACAACCAGTACGGCGACACCTACGGTCCGGTCACCTACTTCGCCTACGTGCCCTTCCGGTTGATCTTCGGCTGGAGTGGCAGCTGGGACGCGCTGCCCGCCGCCCACGCGGCCGCGATCGCCTTTGACCTGCTCACCGCGGGCGGCCTGTACGTTCTCGGCCGGCGCATCCGCGGTCACGCGCTCGGGGTGCTGCTCCTCTACGCCTGGGTTTCCTATCCGTTCACGCTCTACGCACTGAGCTCTAACACCAATGACTCGCTGGTGGCCGCGACGCTGGTGCTGGCGCTGCTGGCGATCACCTCGGCGCCCGCCCGGGGGGTCGCGGCGGCCGTCGCCGGCCTGACCAAGTTCGCGCCCCTCGCGCTCGCGCCGCTGCTGTTGCGCGGGACCGGAGACAGGCCGCGGGAGCGCTCGGTCGCGGTCGTCATCGTCGCCTTCGGCATCGCGGCGTTCGTGGCCATGCTGCCGGTCCTGCTCAACGGTGACCTGCACTACTTGTGGCACGACTCGATCGCCTACCAGTCCAGTCGCGTGACGCCGTTCTCGGTGTGGGGGTTCTACGGCGGGCTCGGCCCTCTGCAGCACTTCCTCCAGGGCATCACGGCCGGGGCGGCGATCCTGTTCGCATTCGTGCCGCGGCGTCGGGGCGTGGTCGAGGTGGCGGCGCTGGGCGCCGTGCTCCTTATCGCGCTGCAGATCATCGGCAACTACTGGCTGTATCCGTACGTCGTCTGGTTCTTCCCGCTCGTCGCGGTAGCGCTGTTCGCCGGGCATCCCGAGCGCCCGCTCGAGCGCCGCCCCGAGGTTCCCGCCGTTCCGCGCCGCGTGGCCGAGCCCGTCGCGCTGGCCTAGCCCAGGGCCTCCCTCAGCCCGCGGCGGCGGGCTCGTGCACGGCCTCGATCGCGGCCGCGCGCAGCGGCTGCTCGGCGGTTGTGATCAACACCCCCTGCAGCCACGGATCCTCAGACGATGTCTCAAAGCGCACGGGCATCTTGGTTCGCATCGACTCGATCGCCTGCTCGCGCTTGACCCCGATCACCCCGCCGCGGGGGCCGGTCATACCCACATCGGTGATGTAGGCGGTGCCTCCCGGCAGCACACGTGCGTCTGCCGTGGGCACGTGGGTGTGAGTGCCGACGACCGCGGTCACCCGGCCGTCGAGGTACCAGCCGAGCCCGACCTTCTCGCTCGTGGCCTCGGCGTGCATGTCCACCAGCACATGGTCCACGCGGCCCTCCAGGCCCTCGAGCACGCTGTCGGCCTCTAGAAATGCGGGGCGCCCGACATCCATGAACAGGCTCCCCGACAGCGACACGACCCCGAGCCTGATGCCGCGGCGTTCCACGATGCACACTCCGTGACCGGGCTGGCTGCGCAGGTAGTTGGCCGGCCGCAGGATCCGGTCCTGCGCGTCGAGGTAGGGGTAGATCTCGCGCTGGCGATAGGTGTGGTTGCCGAGCGTGATCACGTCGACGCCGCCCGCGAACAGCTGCTCGGCGATCTTGGGCGTGATGCCGAGGCCGCCGGCCACGTTTTCGCCGTTGACAACCAGGAAGTCATAGCCCAGACGCGCCTTGAGCGCGGGCAACAGACCGAGCAGGGTCCGCTTGCCCAGCCCGCCGACCAGGTCGCCGACGAACAGAATGGTGGCTGACTTGCTCATATCCGGTCCCGGACCATACTTCCACGTGATGCGTTTCCGGGTCCGCCGACACGACGGCATATCACCGGCCAGCGATCAGGCGGCGCCCGCGCCCGAGCCGAATGAGGTGCCCGGTCAGGACGCGGCCGACGCGCCGCCCGAGCCCGAGCTGATCCCGGTCGCCACCACGGTCGCGCCGGTCATCGTCCCCCGCTGGGTGCAGCTCGTGCTGCTGCCGCTCGCCCTGCTCGGGCTGTGGGCGCTGGCCCGGGCCGCCGGACCGGTGCTGCTGATCCTGGTCGTGGCGAGCCTGATCGCGCTGATCCTCGCCCCGCTGGTGCGGGTGCTCTCGTACCGCCTGCCGCGCGGCCTGGCCATCCTGATCGTGTACCTGGGTGGGATCGCGATCCTGGCCGGGATCGGCTTCCTGCTCGCCAGCCCGGTCTCGGCCCAGATCGCGCACTTCAAGAACAACCTGCCGGGGATCATCGCCGGCGCCAACCGCGACCTCGCCAACCTGCAGAACTGGCTCAATCAGCACGGGATCAACCTGCACATCAAGCAGCAGGGCCAGAGTGCCCTGGACACCCTGCAGAAGACCCTGGCTAAGCGCTCGGGGGCGATCGTCTCCTTCTCGCGCGACCTGCTGGCCTCGATCGTGACGATCGGATTTGACCTCGTGTTGGTTCTCGTGCTCTCGATCTACCTGTTGCTCTACGGCCGCCAGATCGGAGACCTCGTGCGCTCGGTGATGCCCGGCGGCGATGGCACACCCGAGGACGACTATCCCCGGCTGGTCCAGCACGCGGTGTCCGGCTACGTGCGCGGTCAGCTGCTGTTCAGCCTGACGATGGGGGCCAGCGCCGCGCTGGCGCTGACCATCTTCGGCCTGGTCGGGATCTTCCCCGACGGGGAGCGCTACGCGATCTTCCTCGGCGCCTTCTACGGCCTGATGGAGTTCATCCCCTACATCGGCCCGATCATCGGACCGCTGCCGGCCGTGCTGCTGGCCCTGTTCACGAATCCGATCAGTGCGGTCTGGCTGATCGTCCTGTTCATCGGCCTGCAGCAGCTCGAGGGCCACGTCGTCGCGCCCCAGGTGTTCCGCATCTCGCTGCGCATCAACCCGATCCTGATCATCCTCGCGCTGCTGATCGGCTACCAGCTGTACGGGATCGTGGGTGCCCTGGTCGCCCTGCCGGTGCTCGCCGTTCTGCGCCAGACGGTTGTCTACCTGCGCCGGCACCTGGTGCTCGAGCCGTGGGCGGTGCTGGGCGGCGGCGTCGGGCTGCTCGACTTCACACCCGACCGATGTCCGAACTGCGACGCGAGAGCCAGTGCCGGCGACGCCTTCTGCCGGGAGTGCGGCGCTTCTCTGGAGCCGCGCGTGCGCAGCTCGAAGTAGCCCGTGCCCGCCACGCTCGAGGCCCACGGACTGACCAAGCACTACGGGTCCCAGGTGGCTCTGAGGGCAATCAGCTTCGCGCTCGTCTCCGGCGAGCGGGTCGGGATCGTCGGACCCAACGGAGCCGGCAAGACGACGCTGCTCTCGATCCTCGCCGGAGTGCTCGCGCCCGACGCCGGGCGGCTGAGCCGGCCGGCGACCGAGATCGGCTGGGTTCCCCAGCAGCCGGCCTTGTACTCCAAGCTGTCGGTGGCCGAGAACCTGCGCCTGTTCGCGCGTCTGGAGAAGCTGGCCGACCCGGAGGCCGCCGTCGCGCGGATGCTGGAGCAGACTGCGCTCTCGCAGCGCGCCGATGAGCAGGTCGGCCGGCTGTCGGGCGGCAACCGCCAGCGGGTCAATATCGCCATCGGCCTGCTCGGCGCGCCGACGGTGCTCCTGCTCGACGAGCCCTCCGCGTCGCTTGACCCGCGCCAGCGCGAGCGGCTGTGGGAGTTCATCGCGATGCTCTCGGCGCAGGGGACGACGGTCGTCTTCTCCACCCACAACGTCGCCGAGGTCGAGCGCTACGCGACCCGCGTGCTTCTGCTGGCCGACGGCGAGCTGCTGTTCACCGGCACTCCCGCGGAGCTGGAGGTGGCCGTCGGCGACGGCGGCGCGCGCGACTTCGAGGCCAAGCTCGTCTCCTTTCTGCACGCACGCGGGCACTGATGCGCTGGCTGCTGGTCAAGGACCTCCAGATCCTTCGTCGCAGTCCACTGCTGACGGGACTGCTCGTCGTCTATCCGGTGGTCATCGCGCTGATGATCGGGTTCGCGCTCTCCAGCCCGCCGGGCAAGCCCCGCGTGGCCTTCTTCGATCAGGTCCCGCGCGGGCACGGCACGATCGCGCTCGGTGGTCAGCGGGTCAACGTCGGCCACTATGCCGGCGCGCTGCTGTCCTCGGTCAGCGCCATCAGGGTCTCCTCGCGCGCGCAGGCGATCGCCACCGTCCGCAGCGGGCAGGCGCTGGCCGCGGTGATCATCCCGGCCGACCTGCCGCAGCAGATCCAGAGCCTGGTCACCCAGGGGATCGGCAGCCCGTCGGTCGAGGTGATCCTCAACAGTCGCGATCCGATCGAGCGTCAGGTGGTCGACCAGGCCATCACCGCGCGCCTGAATCAGGTCGAGCAGTCGGTCTCAAAGCAGTTGCTGCGGGTCGCGATCGCCGATCTGCAACAGGTGCTCAGCGGCGGTCAGGTCCATGCGTTGGGCCAGACCGTCCACCTGCTCGGTCTGCGCAACGCCCGGGCGATCGTCGCCGGCACGCTCGCCGGCCTGCCGCGCGGTTCACCCCTGCGCCCGGCGTTGAGCCAGGTGATCTCCTTTGCGGATCTCGCCATCCAGGGGCTGAGCTTCGCCAGCCCGGCGTTGGGCACGATCGGCACGCCGCTCGCGGTGCACCAGATTCAGCTCGCCGGGGCCACCACCCCGACCGACGCCTATGCGGCGGCGATCGCGGTGATCGTCTCGCTGATGTTCGTCGGCGTGCTGCTCGCCTCCGGGCTGCTCGCGCTCGAGCGCAGCGAGAACGCCTACGCGCGCCTGGTCCGCGGCCTCGTCTCTCCGGGTCGGCTCCTGGCCGAGAAGATCGCGCTCTCGGCCGTCTGCGCCACCCTGGTGACACTGGTGATGGCGGCGTTGGTGTCGCTGTTCGTGTCCCTTGACTGGTCGCGTCTACCGCTCTGGGTGCTGAGCTTGGGCGTCGGGGCGATTGCCTTCGCGGCCCTCGGAGTGACGATCGGCGCCGTCGCCCGCGAGGTGAGCGCGGCCTCGCTGCTGGCCTTCCTGATCGCGCTGCCGGTCGCCTTCGTCGCGCTCGTGCCCGCCAACGCGGTGTCCGGGGGCCTGAAGACGGTGCTCGACGTGATCGCCTTCGTGTTCCCGTTCAAGGCCTCGCTGCAGGCGGTCTCCAACGCGTTCAGCGGCACCGCGCCGGGGGCCGGCCTGCCGCTGGTCCACCTGCTCGCGCTCGCGCTCGCCTTTGGCATCCTGGCCCGGGTCGCACTCGTGCGCTTCGCCCGCTGAGGGCGGGGCTGCTCAGCCGGCCGGCTTCCAGGTGAAGGTCGCCGTCGCGCCGGGGCTGAGGCGATAGCGGAAGCTGTCGGCGCCGTCACGCACCGCGAAGCTGGTCGGCGACGTCGTGTCGGCGAAGGCGACCAACACGCGGGTCCCGTCGGGATTCTGGAAGGCGACGTCGTCCACGCCGGGGCTCGTGATCAGCCCTGAGGGATAGGAGTAGTGGTCACGCACCAGAGTGTTGGAGCCGATGCGCACCGCCCCCGGCTGGATGTATCTGGAGAACTGGCCGAGCTGGTAGTAGTCGCGGGTGAGCTTGACGGTGTGCGTCACAGGGTTGACCGTGACCACGCCCGTGCAGCCGCGGCAGCCGTAGTTGGGTGGCTGCACGGGACCCCCGGCCGGATCCAGCGCGAGGTTCCAGAGGGTCACCGTGGAGGCCCAGTTGCGGGTCGCGGCGATCTCGAGCTGACTGGTCGTGAACGCCACTCCTGATCCGGGGGAGCACTCGCTGACCACCTGGTCCAGGCTCGGGGTCACGCGGTGCAGTCCGGAGATCTCGCCGGCGGTGCCGAAATAGCAGTGGGTGGCGATCCCCGCCAGGTCCCGGGCGGCGGGGCCGAGCGCCAGCGCGTAGGCGTACCCCATTCCGCCCCCGTACCAGCTGTTGTCGTAACCGTAGATTCGCGTCGGCAGCCGCGCGGCGCGCAGGGCGGGGGCGAGATCCTGGGTGATGAAGGCGGCTTCGCCTGGCTCGTCGAGGTTCATGCCCGGGTAGGTGGTGTTCTGACCCGGTTCGTTCTGCGGGGTCACCGCCCAGATCGGGACCCCGGCAGTGCGGTAGGCCTGCAGGAACTTGACGAAGTAGGCGGCCAGCGGAGCGTAAGACGACGGCAGCAGCGTGCCGACGATGTCCGACGGGTTGGACAGGACGCCGTTGTCCTTCATCCACCCCGGCGGACTCCAGGGAGACGCGAGCAGCAGCGTCCGCGGATTCTCAGTCAGCGCCTCGTGCAGTGCCGGGAGGATGTAGGCGCGGTCGTGGTCGATCGAGAAGTTGGCCAGGGTGGGGTCGGTCTGCCCGGTGGGCATGTCGTCATAGCTGTACGGGACGCCGTGCGCCGAGAAGTCCGAGGCGCCCATCGGTACGCGCAGGAACCCCAGGTGCAGGCCGCTGCGGCCGAACAGACGAGCCATCAACCAGTCTCGCGTCGATGCCGGCAGCCCGTTCTGGATCAGCCATGCCGAGCTGTCGGTCATGCCCGCCCCGACCGCCCGGAAGCGCTGATAACGCGTGCGGGGGTCAAGCGTGATCACCGGTCCGCTGCCGAGGGCGCCGGAACGGAAGCTGACCGGGGTCTGCGGGGCAAGCGCCTGGCGCAGATCGGCGCTGGTCTCAACGACGCTCACCCGGGGACCGAGCTTCGCCGGGGGGGCGGGGTTCGGCGGTG
>JALYTU010000585.1 GCA_030854125.1 Actinomycetota bacterium
TCACCGGGTCCCCTCGGCCGGCTCCCAGCCCGCCCGGGTGCCGTGAGCCAGCCAGTCCCACAGCCCCGCCGCCAGCGAGGCGGTGGTCAGCACGTAGTAGCGAGCGATCAGCAGCGGGCGCAGCGGCACCGCGCCGGCGGCGAGAGCGGCGAGCAGCAGCGCGAGCTGGAGTGCCGCCGCCAGCTCGTACACCCAGCCCTGGCCGATCAGCGCCAGGCTGGCCGCCAGCGCGATCACGTGCAGGAACGGCGAGGCGTAGCGCAGCAGACGATGGGAGACGATCATCAGCGCGTACAGGGGGTCATAACCGCGCGGGGACAGCATCCCGCCCTGGAGCATGATCGGCCAGCCGTGGCTCATCATCCGCCGCTTGCGCGCGAACTCACCCTCGATCGAGGGCACCATCTTCTCGCTCGCCCGAGCCGCCGGCGCGTAGACCGCGCGCCAGCCGCGTTTGACCATGTTGAACGGGAACGAGAGGTCGTGGCCCATGATCGGGTCAACGACGAGATAGTTGACCCGGCGGGTCGCGTAGATCGCGCCGTTGCCGCCGGTCACCGAGCGCACCCGGGACTCCAGTGCGCGCAGCGCCATCTCATAGCGCCAGTAGACACCCTCCTGGTTGCGGCCGGCGTCGTTGATGAAGCGGACCTGGCCACACACGTAGCCGATCCGGGGATCGGCGAACGGGGCCACCAGCGAGCGCAGCGCGTCGGGCTCCCAGGCCGCGTTGGCGTCCGAGAAGGCGACGATCTCGCCGCGGGCGCGCTGGACGGCTGCGTCCTGGGCACGGACCTTGCCACCGCGGGGCAGCTCGAGCACCAGGTCGGCCCCCGCCGCCCGGGCCCGCTGCGCGGTGTCGTCCGGCGACCCGTCACAGGCGACGATCACCTCCACCGCCGACGGGTAATCCAGCGCGCGCAGGTTGGCCACGCGCGCGGCGATCGCCTCGGACTCGGCATAGGCGGCGACGATCACGGTCGCCGCCGGCAGCGCGTGCTCAGCCGGCGGCGCGGCCGAGCGCTCGCGCCGCCCCAGCCGGGCGATGACCGCTAGCAGCAGTGCATAGCCGACGTGGCTGTAGACAAGCAGTCCGGCCGACAGCCAGAAGAGGATCGCGATGACCGTCATGACGCGGCTGATTCTCGCGCAGGTCGGGCCGAACCGGAGATAGTTGTCCGCGCAACTATCGTGGTAGAGTGTCAGCCATGGAACTTGGCGTCGCCACCTTTGCGGACCTCAGCTCGGGGGTCAGCCCCCAGCAACGGATGACTGACCTGATCGAGGAGGCCGTCCTCGCCGACCAGCTCGGCCTTGACGTGTTCGCGATCGGCGAGCATCATCGCCCGGACTTCCTGATCTCCGCGCCCGCGGTCCCGCTGGCCGCGATTGCCGTCAAGACCGAGCGGATCCGGCTCTCCAGCGCGGTCACCGTGCTCAGCTCCGATGACCCGGTACGCGTGTTCCAACAGTTCGCCGAGGTCGATCTGCTGTCCGGTGGCCGGGCCGAGATCATGGCCGGCCGCGGCTCGTTCGTCGAGTCCTTTCCGTTGTTCGGCTACGACCTCGACGACTACGACGACCTCTACGCCGAGAAGCTCGAGCTGCTGCTGAAGATCCGCGACGGCGAGCGGGTGACGTGGTCGGGGCGGCTGCGGGCGCCGCTGCGCGACGCCGGAGTGTGGCCGCGGCCGGTGCAGGACCCGCTGCCCGTGTGGGTGGCCGTCGGTGGATCCCCGAAGTCGGTGGTACGGGCCGGCACGCTCGGCCTGCCGATGACGCTGGCCATCATCGGCGGCCAGCCCGAGCGCTTTGCGCCGCTGGTCGAGCTCTACCGCCGGGTGGCGAGCGAGGCCGGTCATGATGCCGCCGCGCTGCCGCTGGCGATCAACACCCACGCGTTCGTCGGCGAGACCTCGGCCGCCGCCGACTCGGCCTTCGCCGCCCCCTATCTGGGGATGATGAACCGCATCGGCCGCGAGCGCGGTTGGCCCGCGGCGGGCCGTACCGAGTATGAGGCGCTGCGCTCCCCCCGCGGCGCGGTCGCGGCCGGCTCGCCGCAACAGGTCGCCGAGAAGATCCTGTTCGAGCACGAGCTGTTCGCCAACCGCCGCTACGTCGGCCAGATGAGCGTCGGCGCCGTCGCCCACGCGGACGTGATGCGCTCGCTGGAGTTGTTCGGCACCGAGGTCGCTCCCGTCGTGCGCGCCGAGGTTGCCCGCCGCGAGGCGAGCGCGAGCCCCCCGGCCGCAACCGCACCCGCAGCCGGCGGCGCCTGATGCACGCGATGATTGAGTCCACCTAGACCAGCCGCGCGTAGAGGGCCAGCGTCTGCCGCGCCGCCTCGTCCCACGAAAACGGGCCGGCGGCGGCCCCGCGCGCAGCCGCCGCGAGAGCCTCCCGGGCGACGCCGTCGCCGATCAGCTCGGCCAGCGCGTCACCGAGCGCGACGGGATCCCCGGGCGCCACCAGCCGGGCCGCGCCGGCCGCCGCGACCTCGCCGAAACCGCCGATGTCGGTCACCACCGTCGGGCGCCCGAAGGCCAGTGCCGTCGCGAGCACACCCGACTGATCAAAGCGCTCGGTCCGCGCGTAGGGCAACACGACGACGTCAGCGCGGCGGAACAGCGCGGCCAGCTCGGCATCGGGCACGAACCGGGGGATGAAACGGACCCCGGGGCCCGCCAACCGGCGCAGCGGCGCGATGTCCATTCGCGGACGCCCGGCAATCCACAGCTCCGCCCCGGTCACCCGCCGCCAGGCCCGCAGCAGCGTGTCCAGCCCCTTGTAGGGCCGCAGCAGGCCG
>JALYTU010000586.1 GCA_030854125.1 Actinomycetota bacterium
GAAGAGGCCCGCACAATCGCCGTCCTGCTCGACGAGCTCAACATCACCGCGACGACGCTCGCCCGGCGACTCGGGCGCAGCCGCAGCGACCTTGCGCACACCGTCCGCCTGCTCGAACTCCCCGACGACGCGATCGACCTGATCGACGCCGGCGAGCTCTCAAAGGGACACGGCAAGGCACTACTGACCGACCCCGACCATTGCCGTCGACGCGACCTCGCCAACCGCGCAGCCCAAGGCGGCTGGTCAGTCCGCACGCTCGAGACCGAGATCGCGCGAGCAGGACAGCCGCGCCGCCCATCCTCTCAGTCGCATCCCGATCAGGTCGCCGCCGCCGCCAAGCTCCACGACCTCCTTGCTCGGGCAACCGGATGCGAGATCAACGCACGCCCGCACCGCCTTGGCTACCAGCTCATCCTCGACCAGGACGCCGTCGACCGGCTGACCGAGCTTCTCGAGCCAGCTGGCTCGGAGGGTTAGGCGGTGTGACGTGGCACAGAACACGGCCGGGCCGGCCAGGTCCGTTCCGCGCGCGATCCCGCATAACACGGCGCCGGTCGCCACGCCCCGACGCTCGCCTTCCCAGGAAGGAAGTACCCAGTGAAACCCGCGTGTGCCCCCCCTGCTCCGGACGAGCACAGTGCGCCTCGTTCTGCTTCGCCGGTGGGATCCCAGGCGAACTGGAGCCGCTTACGCGTCGTGGCCTCGGTCTGATCGCCCCGTAGCAGTTCCAATCCGGGCGCCGGCTCTTGGTCGCATCCGATCGTCCGCCAGGCGCCGATCGCCTCGATCGGGACGATCGAAACGTCCCCGAACCACTCGTCCGCCCGGGCGCCGACCGGCAGACGAATGCGATCGTGGGGATCGGCGCTGGCGGAGACGCACTCATCGCCGATAGCAGGGCGCAGGACGCGAGGCCTAGAAGCCCGAGTCTGCCTACGCAAATGAGTTGGCCGTCGCCGTCGCTCGCCACTGGGCCCGACCAATGCGATCGGGGCCGATAGGGGCTGTCGGGGACCGCAGGCCAGATAGCGCGCAGGTGGATGCGCAGCGCATCCAAACCAACCGTGCAGCGGTCTCGCGGATCCGGCACGACCGCTCCGAGACCAGGGCTAGCGAGCTATCCGACCGGTTCCGTCGCCACCTCGTGCAGGTACGCGGCGCTTCCTTCAGACTTCAGCTTATGTTTGGTGCCCAAGTCCGGTGGCGGCCATCTGAGGAACGTTTCGACGTGATCTCGACTTTCGCGGTTTAGCCAAGTCGGGCCGTCCATGTTTGCTGGATGTGAGCGATTTTCTGTTGGTAGGGGGCGCGGAGTCGACCTGGTGAGTATTGGCTGGCGATGATCGTGCGGCGGAGCTTGGCGAGCATGTCGGCGAAGGACGGGTTGGCTTTGGATAGGTACCAGGGGGCGGTGTCGCGGTGGTCTTGGACGTCTTGGGGGTGGTGGCCGTGCTCGGCGTACCAGAGGATCGTGATCGTCATCGTGAGGAACTGGAACGGGACGGTCCGCTCGACCGCTCGCTGGGTGCGATTGCGGGCGTCGCCGACACCGGCTTGGTGCTTGGCCTCTTCGAAGCACACTTCGATCGGGCAGCGGTCGCCGTAGCGCTTGATGATCTCCGCGGCGGTCGCGTCCAGGTCGGTGGTGAGCAGCGCGAGCTGATAGCCGCAGGGCTTGGTGGCATCGCGGATGATGATCACGCGGACGGGGGTGTAGCCGAGCGCTCCGTGCCACAGGCAGTCCAGGACGTGGACCTCAACGTCGGCTTGCTTGCCGTATCGGCGTGCCGTGAGCTGCTGCCACACGGTCGCGGGATCGAGCGCGATCTGGGAGAGGGTCCCGAGCCGGTTGCCTTTCAGGGCGGGACGGCCACGCCGGCCGGTCTTCGGCGGCTCGGGCTCGTACAGGGCGGCGTCCTTGCGGGGGCGGATGGTGACCGTCACCCGGGCGCCGTCCAGGCCGCGCCATCCGCCCGACGCGTAGCCCGAGTCACCGACGACGTGCACGATCCGGTCGGGGTAGCGTGTGGCGATCAGACAGATCAGCTCCCGTGCCAGCTCGACCTTCCCCGGACGCTCCGGATCGCCCTTGCCCTTGGGGATGTGCTTGCGCCGTGGCTGCCAGAGGCGGAACAGGACCGGCAGGCAGACCGTCCTGGCCATGAACGGCAGCGTCACGTTGACACCGAGCACAACCCAGTTGTTGCCCCACGCGACTGACGCCTGATCGCTGTTCGCGGTCGCGTCGTGATGCCAGTACGTGCCGTGGACCTTACGGCCCAGACGGTGCAGCAACGTGTCATCAACGGGCAGCACCAACACCTCGCCGGGATCGAGCAACCGTTCGACGATCACGTCCAGCAGCCGCAGCCCGAGCTGATCGGGCACCCACCGCGTGTGGCTGAAGAACCGGTGCGCCCGGGAGTGATGCCACACCCCCGACAAGCGCGCACCGACGAGCATCCCGGTGACCGTCCGCAACCCCGTCTGCGAAACCTGTCCCGCCACGAGCGCCCGGAACGTCCGGTACCCCGGCTGGGTGAAGCATGGCGCGAGCAGGACGAGCAACCCCTCCAGCGAAACTGGCAGACAGAGCATCGGCGGAACACCCCCGGGTGGGCGCCGCGGAACCGGGCTGCTACCCGCCCGCGGCATCGACTATGGACGCCCACCCGTTCGGGGACACCGCCGATGCTCCTTCCCCACCGCCCCCGCACGCACCCCGCCCCAGCCCGGCCAGACCAGCCGATCAGCACCTCAAAAGTGCGAAAGTCGAGAGCGGGGTGAGTTCATCACTGACG
>JALYTU010000587.1 GCA_030854125.1 Actinomycetota bacterium
GGCACCGATGACCGCGCTCAACCGGGCGATCTCCCCCAACCGCCGCTTTGTCCTGATCACCGGCGAGCTCGGCGCGGTCAAGGCGGCCGGCAAACGGGCGGGCGCGACGGTCAATGACACGCTGCTGGCGATCGTCGCCGGAGCGATCGGCCGCTATCTCGACGCGGCCGGCCCGCGCGCCGACGGCCAGCCCGACCGAGCAGTCGCGCTGGTCCCAGTCAGCGTGCGGCCGTCCGGGCTGTCGGAGGGCGAGACCGGCAACCGCATCTCGACGGTGTTCGTGGACCTCCCGGTCACCGAGCCCGCGCTGGCGGCGCGGATCGCCGCAGTCGCCGCCCAGACCCGCGAACTCAAGGATTCGGCCGCGGTTCAAGCCGGAGCCCTGATGGTCGGCGCGTCGGGCTTTGCCCCGCCGCTGCTCTCCGGGCTACTGGCGCGAGCGATGGGGTCGGTGCGCGCCTTCAACCTCGTCGTCTCCAACCTGCCCGGACCGCAGATGCCGTTCTACCTGGACGGCGTGCCGTTGCAGGCGGTGTATCCCGTCGTCCCGCTCAACCCGGCCCATCAGGGCCTGACGGTCGGCATCATCAGCTACGACGGTCGGCTCTGCGTCGGCCTGCTCGCTGACCGTGACCTCGACCCCCCGCTGGCCGTCGTCGCGGATGCGCTGGCGCGCGAGCTCTCCGGGCTGACCTAGCGGCCCCGGCCGGTTCGGCTCGCCGACCCATCCGTTACAGCAGCTCGATCAACATCGCCTGGCCCATCCCGCCGGCCACGCACATCGACTCGATCCCGTAGCGACCGCCCGTCGTGCGCAGGCCGTTGATCAGGGTGGTCATGATCCGCGCGCCGGTCATGCCGAACGGGTGGCCGAGGGCGATCGCGCCGCCGAACGGGTTGAGCTTCTCCTCGGGGATCCCCAGCTCGTCGCGGCAGGGGACGATCTGAGCCGCAAAGGCCTCGTTGATCTCGACGATGTCGATCTCGTCCATGCTCATCCCGGTCTGCTCAAGCAGGGCCTTGATCGCCGGGATCGGGCCGATGCCCATGACCTCGGGGCGGACCGCGGCGACCGTCGAAGCGATGATCCGCGCCATCGGCTCCAGGCCGAGCTCATCAGCGCGGGTGTCTGACATGACCAGCACAGCGGCGGCGCCGTCGTTGAGCGGACACGAGTTGCCGGCGGTCACGGTGCCGTCGGGCCGGAAGGCGGGCTTGAGCTTGGCCAGCACCTCCATCGTCGTGCCGGCCCGGGGGCCGTCATCGTGGCGCACCACGGCCTCGTCGACCGAGACCGTGTTGCCCTCGCGGTCGGACTCTTCATGCGCCGGCACCCGGACGGGCACGATCTCAGCGTCGAAGTGCCCACCATCACGAGCTTGGACGGCACGGGCCTGCGAGATCACCGCCCACTCGTCTTGCTGCTCGCGAGTCACCGAGTAGCGATCGGCCACATTCTCGGCCGTCATTCCCATCGGGATGTAGACGTCGTACGCCGACCCCTCTGAGCCGTTCAGGCGCGGATTCTTGGCCTCCTCCATCATCCCCGCGCCCAGGCCGGCCCGGGAGACCGCCTCGACCCCGGCGGCGATGTACTGGTCGCCCTCGCCGGCCTTGATCGCGTGAGCCGCCATCCGGATCGTCATCAGCGAAGAGGCGCAGAAGCGGTTGACCGTGCAGCCCGGGACGCTCTCGTCCAGACCGGCCAGCAGCGCCGCGTTGCGCCCGATGTTGTATCCCTGCTCGCCGACCCCGGAGGCGGCGCCCATCAGCACGTCGGTGGTCTGGGCGAAGTCCACCGTCGGGTTGCGCTCGATCAGCGTGCGGATCGGCAGCGCCGCGAGCTCGTCAGCGCGCACGGCGCGCAACGACCCCTTCATGGCGCGCCCGATCGGGGTGCGGATGGCGTCGACGATCACGGCTTCGGGCATTCGGGCGGACTCCTGGTTTCGAGACTGGGGCGGAAAATGCTACGGACCCGAAGCTCAGAGCATCGGGATCGCCGCGGTCAGGTTCTCGGGGCCATCAGCCGTGACGTGGATGTTGTCCTCGATCCGGATGCCCCCGAAGCCAGCCATCGCCTCGGCTCGGGCGAAGTCCACCGCCCCGGAGTAGCGCGCGCGGTGCTGGGGATCGGACAGCAGCGCCGGCACGATGTACAGGCCTGGCTCGACGGTGACCACGTGGCCGGGCTCGAGCGGCAGGTCGATTCGGGTCAGGCCGGGGCGACCGGTCTCGCGCTCGCGCAGCGGCCCGGCCGCATCGCGCACCCCGAGGCCGACGAGGTGGCCGATGCCGTGCGGGAAGAAGATGCGGATCGCCCCGCTCTCGACCAGATCCTCGGGATCGCCGTGCAGCAGGCCGAACTCGGTCAGGCCCGAGGCGAGCACGACCCCGGCGGCCCGGTGGACATCCACCCACTCGGTGCCGACCGTGCACAACTCGATTGCGGCCAGCTGGGCGGCGCGCACCACCGCGTGCCACTCGGCGTGCGCGGCGTCAAAGCCCCCGCCGATCGGATAGGTGCGAGTCACGTCACTGACGTAGTAGCGCACCTCGCCGCCGGCGTCGATCAGGACCACCTCGCCGTCGGCCAGCCGGCGCTGGCCAGGCGCGAAGTGCAGCACCGCGGCGTCCGCTCCGGCGCCGACGATCGTGTCGTAGGCGACCGCGTCGGCACCGGCGCGCAAAAAGGCGAGCTCGAGCTCGACCTGGATCTCGCGCTCGCTCGCGCCCGCCCGCAGGCGCGGCACCGTCTCGGCGAAACCGGCCGCCGTGGCCGCCGCGGCGGCGCGCATC
>JALYTU010000588.1 GCA_030854125.1 Actinomycetota bacterium
GTTCCGAGCGTGCGGCCCGCTTACCGCGGACGAGCCCAAATCACCCGCCGACGACGTGCACGTGACTGCGCCGGTCAGGTGTGGCCATGCCCGCGGTGTCGCAACTACGCCAACACCACGAGCGCCAAGGCATGGGCTGGGCTGGACGGAGTCGCGCGGCTCGCAGATCGCGAGTCGTAATCTTCAAGGCCGAGTCCGCCGATCGCGGTGGCGTCTGACGGAAGGAGGCATCGTGCATAGCTGGGACCTGAATGCGCTGGAGCTCAAGCCACGGCTGCCTGAGATCCTCGCCACGGGTGATGCAGCGCGAGCGATCGTTCTCGACCTCGCTGCCGGCGAGAGCCTCTCCGATTACGAGGTTCACGAGCGTGCTTGGCTCGTCGTGCTCGATGGCGAGATCGGGGTCTCGACGTCGGCAGGGGAGCATGCGAGCGGCGGCACCGGACTGCTCGTTGAATTCGCCCCGGGGGAGCGTCATGAGGTGCACGCGTCGGCCAAAGCACGGCTGTTGCTGCTGCTGACTCCATGGCCCGGAGATGGCCATCCCGGCGCGATGACGATCCGCGAGAAGCTGTACTCCCGCCGCCACGCCGCCAAGCAGGCACAGTGAGCCAAGCCGATCCGCCATGACGCGCTCGCCCCGCGTGGACACCAGCGCGACCCGACCGCGGGAACGCTTGAACGTCCCGCTCTCAGAGCTGACAACGCTGCGCCTCGGCGGCCGGGCCCGTCGAGTCGTTGACGCAACGCTCGACGATCAGGTCGTCGAGGCGGTCGTTGGCGCCGACGCCGTCGGAGAGCCTCTGCTCGTGATCGCAGGAGGCTCGAACCTGGTAATTGCCGACGCCGGGTTCGAGGGCACGGTGGTCCGGATTCTCACCCGCGGCGTGTCGGCGAACACGAGCCGTGACCGTGTGCGGCTGCTCGTCGCGGCGGGCGAACCGTGGGACGAACTGGTGGCACGCGGCGTGGCCGACGGACTGGCGGGAATCGAATGCCTCTCGGGGATACCCGGTTCGACCGGGGCGACACCGATCCAGAACGTCGGCGCCTATGGTCAGCAGGTCGCCGAGACGATCGTCTCGGTGCGCGCATATGACCGCGAGGCCGGGGCCGTAGTCGAGCTGACGGGCACGGAGTGCGACTTCGCGTATCGGTCGAGCATGTTTCGCCATTCCGCCCGTCACGTCGTGCTCGGCGTGAGCTACGCGCTCGTGCGCTCCTCGCTCGGGCGCCCGGTCCGCTACCCGGCGCTGGCCGACGCGCTCGGGGTCGAGCCGGGGGCGCGCCCGCCGCTTTGGGCGGTCCGCGAGGCGGTGCTCGCACTGCGCCGCGAGAAGAGCATGGTGATCGATCCGGACGATCCCGACTCGCTCAGCGCCGGCTCGTTCTTCGTCAACCCGATCCTCTCCGCCGAGCGCTTCGCCGCACTTGAGCGTCGCGTCGCCGGGCGCCTCGGCGAGGATGTTCGCCCGCCCGCGTGGCCCGAGGCGGACGGACGGGTCAAGACGTCGGCCGCGTGGCTGATCGAGCGCGCGGGCTTTCACCGCGGCTACGGCGAAGGCCGCGCCGGGATCTCGCAAAAGCACCCGCTCGCGCTTGTGAACCGCGGCGGTGCGAGCACCGCCGAGCTGATCGCGCTCGCACGCGAAGTGCGGGACGAGCTCCGGGCGGCGTTCGAGGTCACTCTGCTCCCCGAGCCAACGTTCGTAGGCGTCAAGCTGGAGGCGTAGCGGGTCTTTCAGAGCCTGACGCCGCGAACCCGCGCGAATGTACGCAAGACGTCTTTGGACAATGAGCGCTGCAACGCACGCGCGACGCTACGTGATGACGCGGTCCACAGCCACGCGCCGGCGGGTCCCCGGGCCGCTGAAGAACTCTTCTCCCGGCCGGACGGTGCCCGCCGCCTCGGCTTCGTGCCGAAGCGTGCGATCGGCCTCACCACTCCATGCGCCGATCGCCAGCAGCTCGCGGTCCGCGTCCATCGGGCTGCCGCCAAGATCCTTGTTGACGATCCGGGCGCACTTGCGGCCCTCGGCGATCGCGGTCACGATCAGCGACTGCCCGATGCGGGCGTCGCCGCACGCGTACACGCCAGCGACGGAGGTCCTGTAGGTCTGCCGGGTGCGGATGTTGCCGCGACGGTCGAGCTCCAGCCCTAGCTGCTGGACGAGGCCCTCGTGCTCGGCGTGCTCGAACCCGATCGCGATCAGGACCAGGTCCACCTCGAGCGCAAGCTCGCTGCCGGGCAGCGAGGTCAGATCACGAGAGGAGGTGCCGGTCACCTGACGGGCGTATACGTGGCTGACCGCGCCGTCCCTGCCGCCAACACCAGTGACCTCGCTGCCCCAGCGCCGCTGTCCCCCCTCATCGAGCGCATACGTGGTCAGCGTGCGCTTGGGCGGCAGCGGCCACGGATACCTGGGATCAGGGCCATCCGCACGCAGCTGCGCGTAGACGTCGAGCATCACAGCGCTGCGCGCGCCCTCGCGGTGGGAGTTCGAGATGCAGTCCATCCCCGTGTCACCGCCCCCGACGACGACCACCCGCTTGCCTTCGGCGGTGATCTCCGTCCCCGGTTCGGGCGGGCGCGACGCACGTCCTTCCTGGGCTGCGACCCAGCGGTTTCGCTGGTAGAGATAGTCCATCGCGAAGTGGACTCCCTTCAGCTCCCGGCCGGGAACCTCGAGGTCGCGCTGGACACGCGAGCCGATCGAGACGACCAGCGCGTCATGCCGGGCCTGCAGCTCCGTCGCCGGCACGTCCCGACCGACGTCGGTGTCGAAGACGAACTCGATC
>JALYTU010000589.1 GCA_030854125.1 Actinomycetota bacterium
TGATCTCCTCCGGTGCCCGGAACACGCACGTCCCGGGCCGCTGTGCATAGGCACGCGCCCATTCGTGGGTCAGGAGCGACTCGGCGAGGAATACCGGGCGGCCGTGCTGTAGCGCCAGGCGAGCCTGCATTCGGGCCCCGCTGGTGTGCGATGCCTCGACGACGACGGTGGCGAGAGCGAAGCCGGACATCACTGCGTTGCGCATCGGAAAGCTGTGCTTTGTTGGCGGTGCGTCGGGCCAGAACTGTGAGATCACGGCGCAGTCCTTGGCGATCCTGCGCTGCAGGGCCGCGTTCTGCGCCGGGTAGGAGCGCCGCAGCCCGGTCCCGATCACCGCGACGGTGCGCCCGCCGCGATCAAGCGCAGCCTGATGTGCCGCAGCGTCGATCCCGGCAGCGAGGCCGCTGGCCACCGTGAAGCCCGCATCGACTAAGTGGCCGGCAATCGTCCGCGCCTGGTCTAGGAGACTGGTGTAGATCAGCGTGTTCGCGTGGTTGGGCGCGTGGCATCGGCCGCGAATCGCGCTCGGAGCGCGGGTCCTGACCGTCGGGTGACTGCGTTTCGCTGGCCAGCGGGACGACGGGTGGGTGCGGGGCGGCCCGGTGGGGGTCACTCGCCGCGTTGTGAGGCCTTGCGGCGTCCGCCGCGATGCCCAGGCGCGATTCACGCGGTGTTCACTGCCCACTCGTTGGTGTGGTGGGTGAGTCCGAGCTTTGCGAGCCTGGCGAGGTTCACGGCCGCGGCGAGTAGTGAGAAGTCGGCGTTGACTTTCGTCTGGCCGCGGACGCGGGCGCGCCGGCCGCCGTGTTTGCGGTTCATCAGGTGAGCGATCTTCCGCTCGACTTTCGGGCGGGTAGCGGTGTAGCCGGCCTTCCACGCTGGATCGGTCTGCGCGGCGCGCGCGCGGGTGAGGGCCGCTTCGTGCGGGCCGACGTGGATCGAGCGGCCGTCGGTCGAGGTGGTGCACCGTTCGGCGAGCGGACAGTCCCGGCACGCATGCGCGAACCGGGCGATCTGGCCGTCTTTGACCGCGCGCAGCGCCTGGGTCTGCCCGGCGGGACAGGTGACGGTACCTGCCTGGAGATCGACGAGGAACAAATCCTTGGCGAATCGGCCGCCCTGGTTTGCGGGCGGCTGAACCTTGACCATCACCTCAGCCCCGTCGTGCTCGAGGGTGGCCAGGACGCTCCCCGCGCCGTACGCGCTGTCGCCGTACACCGAGAGCGACTGCTCCTCACCGGCGCCCTCCAAGGGCTCCCCGGCGGTGACCGGATCGCCCTCCTGCTGTTTGAGGTCGTCGGCGAGGAGATCCTCAACCGGTTGGGCGTCGCCGACGTTCCCCGCCGTGACCGTCGTCGCGGTGACCAACTCGCTGTCCGGGTCGACCGCGATATGCCCCTTGTAGCCGTCAAAGCCCCGCGCGGCGGTCTTGTGGCCGTGGCGGGCGTCCGGGTCAACGGTCGAGATGATCCGGTCGCGAGCGACGCGCCGGGCGATCCGGAACACGCCATCCTCGCCCTGATCGAGGTCCTGGCCAACGACGGCCGCCAGCAGCACCCCGGCCTGACTCAGAGCGGCGCCAAGCTCCCGGCCGTCCAACGCGCCAAGCAGCGCCCGCGCGTCCTTCGCGAGCGCGTCGACGAGCGCTTCACGCGCCGCCCGGTCGTCGTAATCGCAGACCGGCTTGCCCGCCGCGCGGTAGTCATCATCGCGCGTCAACAACCCGCGCAGCACCGCTTCGAGCTCCGTGTCGGCGGCGGCGAGCAGCCCCCGGACAGCTGAGCGGATCAGCGTGACCGTGTCCATCGTCGCCACCGCGTCATAGAGCGCCGTCGAGTCGAGCACCCGCTTGCGGCCGACCAGCCCAGCCTTCTTCGCCGTGTCGAGGACCACCGTGAAGATCCGGTCGGGGCGATCAGACGCGGCGAGCCGGGCGCGCATGTCGACCAGCACCGTGTGCACGAACCCCGGATAGTCGAACGCGAGGCCGCCCGCGGCGTACTTCCACCGCGCGTCATAGGTGAACCGGTCGACCGCCTCGCGATCCGAGCACCCCTCGATCCGCTGCAGCACCATCACCACCGCAACGATCAACGGCGGCACCGACCGGCGCCCCACATCGCAGAACAAGTCCGCGAACATCTCATCCGGGAACAACCCGAAGCACTCGCGGTGCAACAGCCCGTAGATCGAGTCCGCAGCGACCCGATCGCCGCAGAAACTCACCGTCGTGAACACGTCCGCCTGCGTGGGAGTCAATCCAAGGCTCATACCCTCAACCATAACTAGAGGGTCGGACGGGAAAACCCCGGCCAGCGCGAAAAACACCAGCCTCCTAGAAGACGCCTGAAGAAGTGGGGTTTTTTGAGGGTGGCGCGCCGGTGCTGGGCGCTGCGGGTTGCGGTGCTGGGGGCGGGTTTGGTCGTAGGGCCGGTCTCGCGGCGGGTCGGTGTGGCCGTTTGGGGGTCCCGGATCGGCTCAGGGTGGCCGCAGACCGCCCGCGCGTGCGTGTCGTGGGGTCATCGGGTCCCGATGGCGAGGTGGCGGGCGATCGGGTTGAGGTTGACCAGGGCGGCGGCCCAGCTGGCTTGCAGCCGGGCTTTGTCGCTACCGATATAGCGGCTTTTGCGGGCGCCGTAGCGGTACGCGAGCAGCCCGAGGAGCCGCTCGATCCTGGGTCTGGTGTGCCGCAGGTGCGCGGCGGTCGCGGGGTCAGCGAGCGCTTGACGGGCGGCGATCATCAGGTCTTCGTGCTCGCCGAGATCGATGTGCCGGTTCGGCCGGCCGGGACAACAG
>JALYTU010000056.1 GCA_030854125.1 Actinomycetota bacterium
GGTCTGCGTATCTGCAGCCACGCGCGGATGGTACCCGCGGGCAGCGCGAGAGTCGCAGGCTGGGTGCCGGAGCGCCGCCCGCCCCAGGTAACCTCAGACGCAATGGCCGCGCCGCGCTACCAACCCGATCAGATTGAACCCCGCTGGCAGGCACTGTGGGCGCAGGAGGGGACCTGGGAGGTCTCCAACGAGCCCGACGGCCGGCCCGCGTCCTACGTGCTGGAGATGCTGCCCTACCCGAGCGGCGAGCCGCACATCGGTCACCTCAAGAACTACGCGATCGGCGACGCGGTGGCACACTTTCACCGGCGCACCGGCCGCCGTGTGCTGCACCCGATGGGCTATGACGCGTTCGGATTGCCGGCCGAGAACCACGCGATCCGCACCGGCGTGCATCCTCGGCAGTCCACCGACGAGTCGATCGCCTCCTTTCAGCGGGCGTTCCGGCGCTGGGGCATCTCGATCGACTGGACGCGCGAGTTCGCCACCCACGAGCCGACCTACTACCGCTGGACGCAGTGGATCTTCCTCAAGCTGCTGGAGCACGGCCTCGCCTACCGCAAGGAGGCGGCGGTCAACTGGTGCCCGCACGACGCGACCGTGCTGGCCAACGAGCAGGTCATCGACGGCCATTGCGAGCGCTGCGGTCACGAGGTCGAGATCCGCCAGCTCGAGCAGTGGTTCTTCCGGATCACCGACTACGCCGACCGGCTGCTGGATGACCTGGACACGATCCGCTGGCCCGAGCACGTCAAGGCGATGCAGCGCAACTGGATCGGCCGCAGCGAGGGGGCGGAGGTCAGCTTCCGCTGCGAGGAGCTGGGGATCGACTACGCGGTCTTCACCACCCGCCCCGACACCCTGTTCGGGGCCACCTTCTTCGTGCTCGCCCCCGAGCATCCCGACATCGAGCGCCTGGCCGCCGGCACCGAGCACGAGGCCGACGTCCATCGCTACGTCAACCGGGCGCTGACCGAGTCCCACGCGGACCGGGGCGCGGCTGACAAGCCCAAGACGGGCGTTCCCCTGGGGCGGACCGTGACCAACCCGGTGACCGGCGAGCAGATCCCAATGTACGTCGCCGACTACGTGCTGATGGAATATGGCACCGGAGCGGTGATGGCGGTGCCCGCTCACGATCAGCGTGACTTTGATTTCGCCCGGGCCTACGAGCTGCCGATCCGTCAGGTGGTCGCCCCGGCCGACGGCGCCGGGGTCGCCGCCGACGGTGCCTTCGTCGCCCACAGCGACGACGAGCATCTGATCAACTCCGGCGACTTCACCGGGCTGAGCACGACGGAGGGCAGGACCGCGATCGTCGCTGCGCTGCATGGCGAAGGGATCGGGCACGCGTCGGTCAACTTCCGTCTGCGCGACTGGTTGCTCTCCCGTCAGCGCTACTGGGGCTGCCCGATCCCGGTCATCTACTGCGAGCGCTGCGGTCTGGTGCCGGTGCCCGAGGACCAGCTGCCGGTCGAGCTGCCCGAGGTCGAGGACTACCGCCCGCGGGGTCGTTCCCCGCTGGCCGCCGCCGTGGACTGGGTCACCACCACCTGCCCCGCGTGCGGCGGGCCGGGCCGGCGTGAGACGGACACGATGGACACCTTCGTGGACTCAAGCTGGTACTTCCTGCGCTACTGCGATGCCGGCAACGACACGGCGCCGTGGGACCCGGCCGCCCTGGCCGAGTGGATGCCGGTGGACCAGTACATCGGGGGGGTCGAGCACGCGATCCTGCACCTGCTGTACGCGCGCTTCTTTGTCAAGGCGCTCGCCGATATGGACCTCGTCGCGGTGCAGGAGCCGTTCTCGGCCCTGTTCACGCAGGGGATGATCCTCGGTCCCGACGGCCAGAAGATGTCCAAATCCCGTGGCAACGTGATCAGCCCGCAGCCGATCGTCGAGCGATTCGGGATCGACGCGGCTCGCTGCTACGTGCTGTTCATCGGGCCGCCCGATCAGGATGCCGCGTGGTCGGAGACCTCGCTGGAGGGTGTGCACCGCTTCCTCTCGCGGCTGTGGCGGTTGGGGGACGAGCTGTCGCAGGGCACCCCGCCCGGTCCGGCCGAGCCGCCGGCCGACCTTGAGGGCAACGCGCTCGCGCTTGTGCGCAAGGCCAACTGGGCGATCGACAAGGTCACCGGTGACCTGTCGGGCCGCTTTGCCTTCAACACCGCGATCGCTGCGGTGATGGAGCTGGTCAACGAGCTCTACCGACACCCCGAGTCCGATCCGGCCGCTCGACGCTTTGCCACCGCGACGGCCGCCTCGCTGCTGTTCCCGTTCGCGCCTCATCTCGGCTCGGAGGTCTATGAGCGGCTGACCGGGGACCGGGTCTGGGAGCAGCCGTGGCCCGAGGCGGACCCGGCGATGCTCGTCGCTGACACCTTCGAGCTGGTGTGCATGGTCAACGGCAAGGTCCGTGACCGCGTCCCGGCGCCGTCCGGTGCCCCGCGCGAAGAGCTCGAGCGGCTCGCGCTCGACGCGCGCGGCGTGCAGGCGCATCTCAACGGCCACCCGATCGTCAAGGTGATCGTGGTGCCCGACAAGCTGGTCAACGTCGTCACCGGCTGAGCCGCGGCTGGCACCTCGGAGCCCGCCGGTCGGACTCCTAGACTCGGTGCTCGTGCCGAGCTTCCGCGCCGCCTACCTGATCCACGGCGACGATCACGGCCGCATCGCTGAGCGCCGAGCGCGCCTGCGCTCGCTGGCCGAGTCGTTGAGCGGCATCGAGGGCGTGGAGCTGTTCGAGGGCGAGGACTCGGCCCCGGACGTGGTCGCGGCCGCGCTGGATGCCATGACGCTCGCGCTCGGGCGGCGCTTTGTCATCGTCGACGGCGCCGAGCGCTGGAAGGACAAGGAGCTCGATGGTCTGGCCACCTCGGTGAAGGGAATCGCGCCCGAGACCACGGTCGCGTTCTTCGCCCGCGAGGAGGGCCGCAGCACGGCACCGCCGCGCCTGCACGAGATCGTTCGGTCGGCCGGCGGGGAGATCAACATCGAGAGCGGTGTCAAGCCCTGGGAGCTGCCCAAGTGGGTGACTGCGCAGGCAGCGGAGCTCGGACTCGCGCTCGACACCGATGCTGCCCGGGCGCTCGTCGCTCATGTCGGCGATCGTCAGCAGCGGCTGCTGCGCGAGCTCGAGAAGCTGGCGCTCGGGTGTGAGCCGGGCACCACGCTGGATGCCGCCGCCGTCGATGAGCTGACCGCTCAGTCGGCTGAGCGCAAGGCGTGGGTGGTCGCCGACGCGCTCGTCGCCGGCGACGAGGCTGCTGCGGTCCGCACCTACCTCGCGCTGCGCGCGCAGGGGGAGCGGCTTCCCGGCCTGCTGTACTGGCTCTCGGGTCGAGTGCGCTCCGCTCATGGCGTGGCCGCGGCACTGGATGCCGGCGAGCCTCCGGCCCAGATCAAGCGCACGCTGCGGATGCCCGGGCGCGCCGCCGACCAGCTGATCGCCGACGCGCGCAGAGCCGGAGCCGATGCGCTGCGCGACGCCGCCGCCGAGATTGCTGATCTCGAGTTCGCATCGCGGGGAGGGGGATCCCGCGGCGGGGTGTCCGAGGACACCGCGGCGCTGCTGGCGATCGAGCGGATCGCGGGCTGACCGCGCCTCAGGAGATTGTCGAGTTGATCACGACGATGATCGCCACGATCACGATCATGATGACCACGAGCGCGATTCCCCGCCCGAGCCAGTTGCTGCTCCGCAGGGCCGGGTTCAGTGGACGCTCGGTCCGCGGCAGCGGATTGGGGATCATTCGTTCGGTCTCCCCATCTGTCTCCGCGTCGGCCTCGCCGCCCTCGTATGAGGCTCCGCCACCGCGCGACGGGCTCAAGCTCCGCTCGCCGTCACCGGCTGGTCCGGAGGTCCGTGCCTCGCGGCCGGTCTGGGTGAGACCACGGACGGCCGCCTCGGCACCGGCGAGCTGGCTGGCCAACCGCTGGTTTTCGACGCGCTCCCGCGCGAGCTCGCGCTGGGCATCGTCGCGCTCGCCGGTGAGCTGATCGCGCTCGCGGTCCAGCTTGCGCGCCTGGCCGCGCAGCTCATCCAGCCCGGCGGAGGCAGTGTCGAGCTCGCGCTGCACGGCGCCGGCCAGATCGAGCTCTGCGCGCAGGCGCCCGACCTCGGCCTGCAGGGTTCGGGCCGATTGACGTTCGGCCTGCAGAGCCTCGTCGGCGGCCTGCCGGCGGGTTCGCTCACGGGTGATCGTGCTCTCGGCGAGGGCAAGACGTTCACGCAGCCGCACCATCTCGGGCGAGCGAGGAGCGCGGGGACGCGGACGGGCGGGGTCGTCTCCGACCACCGCGGAGCGGGTCGAGCCCGCGGGGCGAAGATCGGCCGCGCGACCTGTGTTGACACGCCGTCCGCTGCCGCCGGCCAGCTCTACCGTGATGTCGGGGGCGACGGCGAGCTCGATCCGGTCAGCGGCCTCGAGCTTCCCGTCGAACGGGAATGCGGCCAGCCACACATCGCCGTCCTCAGCGGCCCATGGCTTGTGCTCGAGGTCGGCGAGCACCCGCTGCTCCTCACCATGGGTGTTGAGGCTCAGAGTCAGGGTGGGCCGCATGAACCGCCGGCCGCGTACGCCGTACCAGCGGCCGGCGACCTCGATCCGGCCCGCCGAGCCGACGCTCAGCCGGTCGACCTCGAAGCTGATGCCGTCGTCCCCCGGGGTCATCGCGCAGACGGTTTCGCTCGCACCTTGACGCGTCTACCCGTGCGCGCGCCGCTCCACGCGGGCGCCACGCACCGGCGTGGCCCGTGACTCAGGCGCCGCGGCGTAGCCGGGCGGCGCGGGACTTCTTGCGCGCGCCGTTGTTGCGGTGCAGCGCGCCCCGCTTGACGGCCTTGTCGATCGTCTGAACCAGCGTGCGGTGCTCGGTCTCGGCCAAGGCGTCGTCACCGCCGGCGACGGCGGTCTCGAGCCGGCGGAAATACGTCTTGACCGCGGACGTGTAGCGGCGGTTCTCCGTGCGCTCGCGCTCGGCCCGCAGGATTCGCTTCTTCTGTGAGTGAATGTTGGCCATAAGTCGACGGCCGCAGACGACTGCGGCGCGGCGCGTACTATAGCGCGCTGGTGTCCACCGAGAGCTTCGCCGAGGTCCCGCCGCCGCCAGCTTCGCCGCCCGGCCCGCCTCGGCGCCGGATCGCTTTCAGCACCGCGATCTTCGCCCTCGCCACGGCGCTCTCGCGGGTCGCCGGTCTCGCCCGTGAGGTCGTCCAGGCATCGTACTTTGGCACCAGCGCGGCCGGATCGGCGTTCACGGTCGCCTCCCAGATCCCCAACCTGTTCTCCAACCTGTTCTCGCAGGCCGCCCTTTCGGGAGCGTTCGTGCCGGTGTTCACCGAGCTGATCCAGCAGGGCCGCAAGAAGGAGGCATTCAAGCTGGCCTCCGAGCTGTTCTGGCTGATCCTCGTCGGCCTCGGCGCTCTGACCGCGATCTGGATGGGCGTGGCTGGATTCGTCATGCCCCTGTTCACTGGCACGCTGCACGGGGCCGCGGTCGATCTGACCGCCGGGCTCTCGCGGGTTCTGTTCCCGGTCGTGCTGCTGCTCAGCGTCACCGGCCTGCTCGTCGGGGTCCTGCAGTCCTACGACGAGTTCTCGATGTCGGCGCTGGCCCCGGCGGTCTGGAACGTCGTGATCATCGTGCTGCTGGTCGTGCTGCACGCCCAGTATCACGGCCAGCAGGCCATCTACGCCTATGCGATCGCCTGGCTGGTGGCGACCGTCGTCCAGATGCTGCTGATCGCCTCGGCGCTGCGCAAGATCGACTTCCGCCTGGAGATGCGGATCAACTGGCGCGATCCCCGCATCCGTCAGGTGCTGATCCTGTTCGTTCCGGTCACGGTCAGCATCGGGATCATCAACATCGACATCTTCCTCAACGCCGGCCTGGGCACGCTGGTCTCCGTACACGCGCCGATCGCGATCAATGACGCGTTCCGGATCTACATGCTGCCCCAGGGCATCTTCAGTGTCGCCGTGGCCACCGTCCTGTTCCCGACCCTGAGCCGCTTGGCCGCTCGCCAGGAGGTGGCGGACATGCGACGCACACTGGGCGTCGGCATTCGCCAGATCACCCTGCTGCTCATCCCGTCGGCGGCCCTGCTTGCGGTGCTGGCCACCCCGATCACGCGCCTGATCTACCAGCGCGGCGCGTTCGTACCCGCGTCGACGCATCTCGTCGCCACGGCCCTGTTCTGGTTTGCCTTCAGCCTGCCCTTCGCTGGGGTCAACCTGCTGCTGTCTCGGACCTTCTTCGCGCTCAAGCGGCCCTGGATCCCGACCAAGCTCGCCGCCGTGAACGTGGTCGTGGACGTGATCATCTCGCTCGCCCTCTACAAGCCGCTTGGGGTGGCAGGGCTGGTGATCGGCACCCTGGCGGCCAACGTGGTGATGACCTGGCTGCAGATCCAGCGGCTGCGTACGGGCTTCAACGGGCGCCTCGAGCTCGACCAAACGGCGATGATCACCGCGCGGATCCTCGTTGCCACGGCGATCAGCACCGCGGTTGGCTGGGCGCTGTGGAAGGGACTGGACAGCCTGCTGGGCCGTTCGCTGATCGCTCAGCTCATTGCCATGGGGATCGGGCTGGGGGCGGCCGGGGTGATCTACGCGCGGCTGGTGCTGCTGATGCGGGTCCCCGAGGCCCGACAGATCGAGTCTCTGATCATGGGCCGCCTACGCCGGGGGGCCGCGAGCGCCTGACCGCAGGGGCGCCGGCGCCGGCGCCGGCGAGTCCACGCGGCGCCTTCGTACCCTTAGACAGGCTCGCGGGCACCGCTCGCGACCGGCCTCTCCCGCAGCGCCCTCCCGATGGCTGACCAAGCTCACATCCGCAACTTCTCGATCATCGCCCACATCGACCACGGCAAGTCGACGCTGGCTGATCGCATCCTCGAGCTCACCCACACCGTCGATCCCCGGTCGATGCGCGCTCAGCTGCTGGACTCGATGGACCTCGAGCGTGAGCGCGGGATCACCATCAAGGCCCAGGCGGTGCGGGTCTTCTATGAGTCGCCCGTCGACGGTGAGACCTACCAGCTGCAGCTGATCGACACCCCCGGGCACGTGGACTTCACCTACGAGGTCTCGCGCTCGCTGGCCGCCTGCGAGGGCGCACTGCTCGTCGTCGACGCCTCGCAGGGCGTCGAGGCCCAGACGGTCGCCAACACCTACTTGGCGGTCGACGCGGGGCTGGAGCTGATCCCCTGCCTGAACAAGGTCGACCTTCCGGGCGCCGAACCCGAACGGGTCGCGGGTGAGGTCGCGGACCTGCTCGGCGAGCCGGCCGAGACGGTGCGACGGATCAGCGCCAAGACCGGCGAGGGTGTGACCGCGGTGCTCGACGAGCTGATCGCGCGCGTGCCGCCGCCCGACGGGGACCCCGACGCCGCGCCCCGGGCGCTCATCTTCGACTCTGAATATGACCAGTACCGAGGCGTGATCGCCTACATCCGGGTCGTTGACGGGGTTTTTCGCAAGGGCGATGCGATCCGTGCCATGCAGAGGGCAACCGAGGCCGAGATCGACGATATCGGCTTCTTCTCACCACAGATGATCTCCGCGCCCGAGCTGCGGGCGGGCGAGGTCGGCTTCGTGATCACCGGCATCAAGGACGTCACCCAGCTGCGGGTCGGCGACACCCTCACCGCCAAGCCCGGCGGCCGGGCGGGGTCGGCTTCCGAGCCGCTGCCCGGCTACCGAGAGGTCAAGCCGATGGTGTTCTGCGGCCTGTTCCCGATCGTCTCTGACGACTACCCGGATCTGCGCGACGCGCTGGAGAAGCTGACCCTGAATGACGCGGCGTTGAGCTGGGAGCCCGAGACCTCCGAGGCGCTCGGCTTCGGCTTTCGCTGCGGCTTCCTCGGCCTGCTGCACATGGACATCGTCCGCGAGCGCCTCGAGCGCGAGTACGACCTCGAGCTGATGGCCACGATGCCGAGCGTCGAGTACGAGGTGACCCTCACCGACGGCAGCGTGCTGCCTGTTCACAGCCCCAACGACATGCCCGACCCGGCCCGGGTGGCCGAGGTCCGCGAGCCGTTCATCCGCGCCTCGATCCTCACCCCCAAGGAGTTCGTCGGCCAGATCATGGAGCTCTGCCAGGACCGCCGCGGCGAGCATGCCGGGATGCACTACCTGTCGGCCGAGCGCATCCAGATCCACTACGACCTGCCGCTGGCCGAGATCGTGCTCGACTTCTTTGATCAGCTCAAGTCACGCACCCGCGGCTACGCCTCGCTTGACTACGACCTGATCGGTCTGCGCGAGTCCGACCTGGTCAAGCTCGACATCCTGCTCGCCGGGGACCCGATCGACGCCCTATCGATGCTCGTGCACCGCGCCAAGGCCCAGGTTGCGGGCCGCACACTGGTCGAGAAGCTGCGCGAGAAGATTCCCCGCCAGCAGTACGACGTCCCGATCCAGGCAGCGATCGGCGCGAGGATCGTCGCCCGCGAGACGATCAAGGCGTACCGCAAGGACGTGATCGCCAAGTGCTACGGCGGCGACATCAGCCGCAAGCGCAAGCTGCTCGAGCAACAGAAGAAGGGCAAGCAGCGGATGAAGCAGGTCGGCCGGATCGAGGTGCCCCAGGAGGCCTTCCTGGCCGTGCTCGAACTCGGCGACAAGGGCTGAGCGGCGGCGGCGGGTGCGCGGGCGGCGCCGCCGGCCGCCTCGGAATCACGTTAGTCGGGGGGCCTCGGCGGGACTCGGAGTCCAAAGGTGCTGCCGGAGTGCACCAGATCAATCCGAGTGCCGCTGACCGCACTCGCTTGTGGCGCTACTCGCGCCAGCGCCGGTTGGTCCGGGGGCCGATCTGACCCCAGGGGGAAAGTGGCCCCCCCATCGAACCGACCCCGCCGCGGGCGGCATTGATCCAGGGGGGCGTCCCGTGATGACGCCGGCCCCCGAACATCATCGTCAGCAGCACGAACACGCCCCATAGCACGGTGATCGTCACCACCGCCGCGAGCGTCAGCGCGAGCACCGGGATCACGAACAGCAGCAACAGCGGGTTGGTGCGAACCGTGGCGACGGCCCAGCCCCCGACGGAGCGGCGACGCTCCAGCCCGGCGCGCGGACGCGGCCGGAGCCCCGGCAGGTCCGCGACGGTCGCCTCGAGCTCGGAGTAGGTCTTCGCCTTCAGGGCGATACTGACGCGATGCTCGAGCTCCTCGGAGGCGATCCGGCCTTCGGTGGCGGCGCGGTGCAGCCGATCGACGATCTGATCGCGATCGGCATCTGAAGCGCGTATCGCACCCTGCCTACCCATGCCACGGGAGGCTAGCGCTGGGACCGGCCGCTGGCAATCGCCGTAACGTGATTTTCCTGGGCGGTCACAAAACCGGCCCCGGGTCATGTACGGATGATGACGGACACCGAACTGCTGACGGCCACGGCGCGCGGTGACGGGGACTGCGGCTCGGCGACCGGCTGGCTCGCGGCCGGCGGCTCTACGGGCGGGCGTTCACGATCAGCGCCGCCCAGGGCGGCAGCTGGTCGGCTCAGACCGCGACCGGGCGGATCATCGGATACGCCCAGCGTCCGGTG
>JALYTU010000590.1 GCA_030854125.1 Actinomycetota bacterium
GTGCACACGTTACACCGCTGCCTTCGCTATGCCAAAGCCCTGCTCACGACCACAACCCGGACCTCACTCTGACCACATCGATGCCCGGAGAACCACTTTTCGGGACTCCTCGTCATTTGGGGGTGACTTCGAAGTTTTGGGGCGGGCTGGGCCGTTGATTTGAGGGTGCCGGGCTCTGCCCGGCGATCATTGTCAGATAGCGGGGGCGAAGCCCGGGTCAAGCGGCTGAAGCTCCTGCAAACTCGCGGTTCCGTGGAGCCGTTTGGCTGACCGGGGGCTGCCGCTTGATGCGTGGCGCGCGGCTGCGCTATGCCGTTGACGTTTGGCCGATCGCGAGGGTCTCGCAAGTTGCGCGCGTGCTGGGCGACCCGCCGCCGCCCCGTCTTCGGCAGGCTGCTGGCTGTTGAGTTCAAGCGGCCTGTGAAGGAGGGCGGCGTGCGAGTCACGACGGCATATAACCGGATGCTCGGGCTACCGGGCGCGTGGGTCAGGGATGTGGAGTTCTCCGAGCAGGCGATGATCGTGACGGTCGCGCTGCGACGCACGCGGCCGGTCTGCTCGGGTTGCGGGGGGCGCGGTCTGAAGATCAAGGAGCATCGCGTCAAGCGCTGGCGCCATCTCGATGTCGGCGGGTTGCGCTGCCAGGTCGAGTGCAAGCTCCGCCGCTTGTACTGCCCGGGGTGCGGCGATCTGCCCGAGCATGTGCAGTGGGCGCGCGGCGGGGCGCGGTACACGCGCGACTTCGAGGATCTGACCGCGTGGCTGTCTCAGCAGATGAATCAGACGCAGGTCACGCGGCTGATGCGGATCGGCTGGGAGACCGTCGGGAACATCCTCGCGCGGGTCGTCGCTGAGAAGCTTCACGGGCTGCGGCTGATCGGCGTCGACGAGGTCAGCTACGGCGCCGATCACAAGTTTTTGACCTGCGTCGCTGACCATCAGACGGGCGCGATCGTGTGGGCGACCGAGGGCCCGCAACGCCGCCAGCCTGACCGCGTTCTTCGACCAGCTAACCGACGAGCAGCAGGCGTCGATCAAGGCGGTCTCGATCGACATGTCCGCCGGCTATGAGAAAGCGATCACCCAAGCAGTCCCCGACGCACAGGTGTGCTTTGACCCGTTCCACGTCTGCCAGCTCGCCTCCAAGGCTGCCGACCAGGTTCGCCGCGACGAGTACAACCAGCACGGCCGCTCGAGCACCAGCGAGGGGAAATGGATCAAAGGCGCACGCTACAGCCTGCTCAAGGACACCGCCAAGCAAACCGCCCGGCAGCTGCTCAAGCTCGCCGAGGTCGTGCTCACCAACCGACGGATGTACCGCGCGTTCCTGCTCTACGGCGAGCTGCGCTACATCTACCGGCTCCCCAAACACGAAGCGCCCGAACGGCTCGACGCATGGCTCGCGTGGGCATCCAGATCGAAGCTCAAACCGTTCGTCAAGCTCGCGCGCACGATCCGCAAACACAAAGCCGGCGTGCTCGCCGCGGTCGAAATTGGAATCAGCAACGGGCGCCTGGAGGCCCTAAACAGCAAGGTCAGATTGCTGTCACACCACGCATACCGATTCCACTCCGCCAACGCCCTGATCGCGATGATCTACCTCTGCTGCGCCGGCATCCAGATCCCGCTTCCTCACCGATGAGTCACCCCCAAACCGAGAGGAGAGCCCGATTTCTGAGAGGTGCTCGCCGAACGCGCGGGCCTTGGTGACGCTGGTCAGCGCGGCCGTTTCGGTGATCTTAAAGATGATCTGTTCGGGCGCGACCCGTTCTCTGCGGAGTTCGGTGTCGATGTGCTCGAGCAGTTTTGGTCGCCGAGGGAGCGGCCGGTTCAGGGCCGTCTCGCTCGTCCGCTTGTTGATCGGCCGGCGAGGCCACGCGCGGGGTTGCGGTAGTGCGTGGCGTTGTCTCCGGGGTACAGCTGGGCACCGACCCTGACGACCGGTCTGTGAGTGAACGGGAAGCGTCCCGGCGGTGCCCGCCGAGCCTGTGGGCTTGGGGCAGGCGTACCGTCCGCTATTGCCGTCGGGGCGTGGCGGAGGACCCGTAGTGGTCGTGGCAGTCAAGCGCCACCAGGGAGGACGGAAGGCCGTCCACAGGGCGAAGGGGTCCAGTGAGCACGCAGCAACGATTGATGGAAGGCGATCGCCGGTGAACACCGGCGATCCGTTGCCTTATCCGGGGAGCGGATACTTCAGTGAGACGCTAGCTGCACGAGCGGGCGACCGCTCGAGCTGCTCATGGAGAGTCGGATGCGGGGACTTCACGGCTGCGCCTGCCTGCGGGTGTACCACTCGTAGAGTTCGATGGCCTGGATGAGGGTGCGGGTGCCGAGGAACCGGTGGCGCACGCGTTCCTTGGCCGCGCGTCCGATCGCCGCTGCCCGTGACCGGTCGTCGAGCAGCGAGCAGACCGCGGCGCCGTAGGCGGCGAGGTCTAGCGGGTCGTCAAGCAGGATGCCGGTCTCGCCGTGCACGATCTGGTCCTGGATGCCCCCAATCCGGCTGGCCACGACCGGTCGCGCTTTCCACATCGCCTCCGCTACCGTGAGCCCGAAGCCCTCGGCCAGGCTCTTTTGCACGACCACGTCGGCGCGACGCTGCAGCGCGTTGACGATCGCGGCGTTCTCCTGGACGTCATCCATCGGCAGCGCGACGAGGTGCACCCGCTCGGCGATCTCCTCAGGCATCGTCTCGTACTCGGCGATCGCCTGGGAGAGCACCTGGCCGCCCTCAGGGTCATCGGTCACCGACTCGACGGCCGGCCCGGCGTAGACGAGGTGAGCGTCGGGC
>JALYTU010000591.1 GCA_030854125.1 Actinomycetota bacterium
CTTGCATGAAACGCAGAAGCGCAAGGACGTCAGTCGGCTCGTGGATGAAATTCCGACGCAGGGTCCGGACGCGAGGCCACGTGAGCTTGTGCTCTGGCTAAGCCTCAATCCACCGTTTCGGGCGGGGAGTGGGCCGGTGGACCGCTCGGCCGAGCAGGTGGAGCCACTTGACACGTCCACGGGGATATGCCACACCGAATGAGGCGCGCAGGGGCTGTGAGGGAGTGGGCGGCAGCTGTTTTGAGACAGCGAATCTCACCGCGTGATGCTGCCCTCAGCTGATCGTGGGCCTCGCGCGCTCAGGCGGCGGCGGGGAGCGCTCGGATACGGGTGAGCGCTTCGATGAAGTCGCCTTGCCAGGGCCATCGCGCGGGGAGGTGCAGAGTCTGCTGGCGCCCGCTGCGCGTCAGACGGCCGGGGAGCGCGAACAGTCGTCGACGAGTGGTCTGGGCGGCACGCGGCGTGGAGTCCTCGACGCCCAGCAGGTTCGTCCAGCGTCCGAGGTTGTGAGCGAGGCAGGCGATCACCGTCCAGGCGCTGTTGGCGCTGTAGTGGCCGGAGGGGAAGTGGGCGAGAGCCTGCTCCTTGAGGTCGCGGATGACCAGCTCGACCTGGGCGTGCTGGCGGTGCTCTGAGTCGACCTCGTGCATCGGCTCTGTGCGGTTGGTGACGAACGCGAAGTGGCGCCAGTAGGTGAACAGCTCGGTCTGCTCATCCTGGGCGTGCAGGTGCACGCGGCGAACGATCAGCCGCTCGCCTCCCAGGGTGCTCTCGGCGAGCTCGCAGATCCCCATTTCTGAGTAGTCGGGCACGGGCTGCCAGTCCTGCTCTCCGATCTGCCCGATCTGATCGGTGACGATCCTCTGCATCGTGACGCCGATCGAGTAGCGAGCGCCGCGCTCGCGCAGGCGCTGAATGACCTTCTTGTTCCAGAACCCCGAGTCGGCACGCAGCAGGATCTCCCCGGCCGCGCCGGCTGCTCTGACCCTCCCAAGCAGCTCATCGACGAAGCGCAGTGCGCCGCGCTGGGTGTTCGCCTGCCCCTTGCGCAGCCGCACGTGGAGAACCTCGCCGCTGCCTGAGCGCGTCGCCAGCAGTGGGTGGTAGCCGAGCTTGTGCGTGTAGCCGTAGCCGGCCCCCTGCTTTGAGTGGCCGTGAACCTCCCCGACGAAGCTGTCGATGTCGATCACCAGACGGCTCTTGCCCGGGCCGGCACCCGTCTGCCACGCGCGCCTGAGCGCCTGGCCAAGCACACGATCTAGCTGGCGCACATGCCCAAAGGTGAACGAGCGCAGAAACGTCCCCAGCGTCGAGGGCGCCATCGCCCGGTGCCCGAGCACCGCCTCGGTCTGACCTGACCTGAGCAGCCCGCAGTCATCGATGCTGTCCGCCCCGAGCAGCATCGCGTGGATCAGCGAGAGCACCTTGCGGCCAGGGCGAGCGGCTCCCGGTCGCGAACCGAGCTTCACCGTCGCATCGACGAGCGCCTCTATCCCCAGGCGTCGACCGAGCGTCACCGCGAGCAGCACTCCCGCGTTGACGACCACCCGCTCATCGTCAAAGACGACCTTCGATCGGTCCGACAGACCGTTCACCATGCGGGTGACCTCCTGGTGCAGGACCCGCAGCCGCTGGCACGGCCCGTCTTGCCTGCTCAGGAGGTCATTTAAATCTCCGCCCCGGACGGACTCCGTCGCTCAAACGGTGGATTGAGGCTAAGAGCCGGGCAGGTCGCCGGGCGGCTCGGTGGAGATCGTCTACGCCGTGACCGCTTAGGGGACCTGGATGGAGAAGCTCCCGACCGGCACCGTCACACTGCCCGGTCCTTCGATGCCGCCCGGGCCCAAGGCCTGCAGCAGGCTGACGCTGCCGTGGACGATCCCTGCCGGGATCCGGGGCCCGAAGTCACCGATCGTTCTCGTGATCGTCTGGCCGGCTGCGATGTTGGCCTGCGTGGCCTCCCCCCCATAGGCTCCGGGCGCCATCCCGGGTTCGCGCCAGCGCAGGCTGTAGCTGCGGCGGGCGTCGGTGATCGCCACGCGGGCGGTGAAGCTGAGCATGATGACGGTCTGCCCCTGGTGTCCGGGGGCCAGCCTCACGTGAATCGGTGCGGCCGCTTCGGCGGCGGTCGGGGCCCTGCCGACCGGGATGTAGCCGACGGGCTCCGAAAGCGCTGGCGTGCATGCATAGGAGCCGCCGATCCAGCTCTTGGCGGTCAGATGGCAGGTCGAGCCGTCGCGGTAGTGGATTTCCCTGACCGGGCCATCGACGGGCACGATGTCAGCGGTGCCGGCGTTGGCGAAGTTGAGCAGCTGGTTCGGCGAGGCCCTAATGACGAACATATAGGCGCCGCCGGCGCCGACGGTGTCCAGCGTGTGGCGCTTTCCGGCGATCACGTAGGTGATGCTCCGGGCCTCGGGGCCGAGCAGGCCGTAGTAGATGTTGCGCAGGTCGGCCTGGCGGCAGATCGGAGGGGGCTTGGCGCCGTGCGCCCGTTCCTCGGGCGTAATTCGCAGCCCCTTTTCGTAGGGGCCGGCGGTGGGAGGCACACAGCCGTTGGCCGGGCCGCTCCCGCTCCAGGCGCTCGCGGGGCGCTCGTCGGCGGTCACGTTGGTGAACAGGCGGCCCCTGGCGTCGAGCAGCGCGCAGCCGTTGAAATCCGCGGCGCTGACCGGGAGCTCGTGGAAGCGCCCGTCGTTGCCGAACGCGTAGTCCTGTCCGATCGCGCCGAGCTTGCCGTCGAGCAGCCGGCCGATCTGGATGCAGCCCTGACCGCGGGTCGTGGAC
>JALYTU010000592.1 GCA_030854125.1 Actinomycetota bacterium
CCGCTGACCGAGGGCGCGCGGCGACCGGCCCGGACGGCCGGCGCGTATGTGGTCCTGGCCGGCGGCGAGCCCGTCGTCTATCTCGAGCGGGGCGGCAGGGCACTGCAGACGCTGGTCGATCGCAGCGATGTGCGGCTGCAGCCCGCGCTGGCGGTGCTCGTCGAGCACGTGCGCGGAGGCCGGATCAAGCGCCTGGGCCTTGAGCGGGTCGACGGGGAGTCGGCGATGAGCTCGCCGCTGGCCCCGCTACTCACCGAGCTCGGCTTCCAAGAGGGTCCGCGGCGGCTGACGCTGACCGCCTGAGGGATGCCGGAAGGAGACACCATCGCCTACGCCGCCGCCCGTATGCGGCCGGTGCTCGAGGGAGCCGTGCCCGAGGAGATCCGCACCCCGCACCCGCGCCACCGCATGGACCACTGGCCCCGGAGGCTCGGCGGTCGGGCCGTGACCGAGGTCCGGACCCACGGCAAGCACCTGTTCGTCGCCTTCGAAGGTGACTACGTGCTGCACTCGCACCTGCGTATGACGGGCTCCTGGGGCGTGTACCCCGACGGCAGGCGTTGGCGGCGTTCACCGCGCCGGGCGTGGCTCGTGCTACGCAACCGCGGCCACGACGTCGTCCAGTTCGACGGCCCGGTCCTGGAGCTGCTCACCGAATCCCGGGCACGCTTCGATCAGCGCCTGGCTGCGCTCGGCCCCGACGTGCTCGCGGCCGAGTTTGACCACGACGCGCTTCTGCGACGGCTGCGCGGCGATGACCCGACGCGCGGGATCGGCGATGCGCTGCTCGATCAGCGCAACGTGGCCGGGATCGGAAACATCTGGAAGGCCGAGGGCTGTTGGGAGGCGGCGGTCGATCCGTGGCGCCCGGTCGGCGACATCTCCGACGACGAGGTGCGCGCGATCATCACCGCCGTGCGCCCGCGGATGCTCGTCTCGGCGACCCACGGGCGCATGGACGACGAGCCCCGGGTGTTCCGCCGCAACGGCCGGCCGTGCCCGCGCTGCGGGACGAGGATCCTCGCGCGAGGCCAGGGCGACGACAACCGCACGACCTTCTGGTGCCCAGGATGTCAACGCTGAGCGATCCCCGCGAGCCGCGGCCGGTCAAGCGCGTCGGTCACAAAGGGGCCGACCGGATCGCGCCCGGGAACACGGTCGCGAGCTTCGACGCGGCGCTGGATGCCGGTGTGGACATGATCGAGTTCGACGTGCTGCCGCACCGCGAGACCGGCGAGCTGCATCTCGCCCACGACTACGAACACCTCGAGGGCCGCGGCGCGCTCACCCTCGCGCAGGGGCTCGAGCATCTCGCCTCGGGCCCGTTCGGCGATGTCGAGCTCGACGTCGACCTCAAGTTGCCCGGGTATGAGCTCGAGGTGCTGGCCGCGCTCCGCGCCCATCGGCTGCTGGATCGGGCCCTGATCTCCACCCAGTACCGCGAGAGCCTCGCCGTCCTGCGCACGGCCGAGCCGGGTGCGAGGCTCGGCTGGTCGGTCCCCAAGCTGCGCCAGGATCCGTTCCGCAATCCGCTCATGTGGATCCCGGCCTCGCTCGTCGTGATCGGCTGGCGGGCGCTGCTGCCAATCTGGGCGGCGCGGGCACTGCGGGCCCGCGAGTGCACAGCGATGATGGCCCACTGGCGCCTGATCACGCCCCGGCTGGCCCGGGCGGTCGGGGCGGCGGAGGGTGAGCTCTACGCGTGGACGGTCGACGACGCGGCGCGGATCGCGCGGTTGGAGGCGATGGGCGTGACCGGGATCATCACCAACGATCCCCGGCTGTTCGGGGTGCGGTAGCCGCGGCAGCCGGAGGCTTGGATATTTGATGCCATATCGGCACGAGATATCCAATCCTCACCCACAGGACACAGGGGCCGGTCGCGGCGGGCGTCGGTCAGCGGATCTGACAGGTGGCGGCGCTGAACCGTGGCGGACTGCCGAAGTCGGCACTGGGGTGACCACCCGTGGTGAGCATCGGCGTCGTGCCGAGCGTCTGCCCCGAGCGCCGCCAGATGAAGCGGACGCTGGCTTGCAGCATCGGCGTGGCGCCCCTGAACGTGTAGGTCGCGCCGCCCTGTTGAAGGCCATGGGCCGAGCGGCCGAGCCGGAGCGTCTTCGCCGTCCCGGGGTCGGTCACGAAGGTCTTCTTGGCCCGGTTGTAATAGTCGAGGTGAATCTCCATCGACATCCATGACGCGAAACCGAGCGAGGGCATCTGGCCACGGACTCCGAGCACCTTGGGATCAGCCCGGGTGTCGCAGATGTTGACGGTGGCCCACAGGGTCCTGGCGCGCTGCGCGCGCGCGATCGCTGTGCGGATCTGCGCCGGCGTCGGATTGGCGCCGGCGGCGGAGGCTCCGGCGGTCGCGGTCTCCGCGGGTAGCGAACCCGCGGCGAGCACTCCCACCAGCACGGTTGTCGCGATTGCCGCACGCACAACGATGACGATATCGCTATGTGATGGATCGTCGTCCGGCACGTAGTGAGGGTGTGATTGAGTCAGTGACGATCCCTGGTGGGTCCGGCGCCCAGGCCGCCTGGGATCGGTTCGAGGCGCTGTATCGCTCCAGCCGCGATGACGTGTTCGGCTACGTGGCCACGATGCTCGGTGACCACGCGGCCGCCGAGGACGTCACCGCGATGGCCTTCGAGCGGGCCTACCGGCGGCGGCGGACCTTCGATCGCCGCCGCGGCGCCGAGCGGGCCTGGCTGTTCGGCATCGCCCGAAATGCCGCCCTGGACGAGCTGCGGAGGCGCCGGCGAACCGTGGCGCTGACCGC
>JALYTU010000593.1 GCA_030854125.1 Actinomycetota bacterium
GCGTTGAACAGGTCGAGTTGACCGAGCCGCGCAAGGCGGTCGAGCAGGCCGGCGCGACGGTCGAGCTGCTCTCCCTGGACGCCGGCGAGATCCAGGCCATGAACAGCGACATCGAGCCTGCGGACACGTTCACGGTCGACAAGCGCATCGCCGACGCGTCGCAGGCCGACTACGACGGGCTGATCCTGCCCGGCGGCACCGTCAACGCCGACAAGCTGCGCGCCAGCGATGACGTCGTCAGCTTTGTCCAGGAGTACTTCGCCACCGGCAAGCCGGTCGGGGTCATCTGTCACGGTCCGTGGACGCTGGTGGAGGCCGACCTCGTCCGCGGGCGCACGCTCACCTCGTTCCCGAGCCTGAAGACCGACATCCGCAACGCGGGTGGCGAGTGGGTCGACGAGGAGGTCGTCGTCGACCAGGGCCTGGTCACGTCGCGCAATCCCGACGACTTGCCCGCGTTCTGCGCCAAGATCGTCGAGGAGTTCGGCGAGGGCAAGCATGAGGTCGCCCCGGCCGGCGCGACCGCGTAGTCCTGTCTCACCAGCGCTCCGGCGGGTGGGGTGCGCCACCCGCCGGCCGGTCCGGTCCGGTGTGGAGAGCACGCGCCAGCGCCGTCGCGTTGGCGGGGGCGAAGCCGCACCAATCGTTGTTGAAGTACGCGTAGACCTCGCCGCGCCGGCGCCATTGGGCGAGCCGGCGTGCCCACGTCGCCAGCTCCGCCCGGGAGTAATTCCCGTTGCGCCCCCGGGCCCCATAGTGCAAGCGGAGAAACCGCCAGCCGGCCGTCAGCTCCGATGCGGGCAACGGGCGGCGGGCGTCGTGGGCGATGGTCAGGGAGACCCCGTGAGCGCGCAGCGCCGAGAACACGGGCGAGACGAACCAGCTCGCGTGCCGGAACTCGATCGTGTGGCGCCCCGGCGGGAGGGCCGCAAGCCAACCGTCCAGCCGCTGGTCGTCGCGCTGGAAGTTCGGCGGCAGCTGCCACAGGACGGGTCCCAGGCGCCCGGCCTCGATCAGCGGCTCGAGCCGTTCATACAGCCGGGGGATTCCCTCTCTGAGCGTGGTCAGGCGCTTGATGTGGGTGAGATACCGGCTCGCCTTGACCGCAAACGTGAAGCGCTCGGGCGTCTGGGCCACCCATCGTTCGACCCCGCTGCGGGCCGGCAGCCGGTAGAACGTCGTGTTGACCTCGACGGTGTCGAAGTGTTCGGAGTAGAGCTCGAGCCAACGGCGGCGCGGGTCCTGGGCGGGGTAGAGCCCTCCGCGCCAATCGTCGTAGTTCCAGCCCGAACAGCCGACGCGCACCGGCTCGGTCATGGTGAGGTCGGCGCTGGCAACGCAGCTGGCACAGGATCTGGGATACCCGGATCGGGGCCGGCGTGCGCAGAGGCGAATCGAACCGGCGCAGCGGGTAGTGCGAGGCCATGACCCAGTTCGGATACACCATGATGTGCGAACAGGCCCCACCCGACCAGCTCGTCCGCGATGCCGTCCGCGCCGAACAGGCAGGCTTTGATTTCTCGGTGACCAGCGATCATTTTCAGCCCTGGTTGAAGGAGCAGGGTACGGCTGGCCGGCGGTCGGCGCGCGTCACGAGATGCTCAGCGAGGCGGTGGACATCATCGCGGCGCTGTTTGACGACGAGCAGCGCGTCAATTACCGCGGCCGCCATTTCGAGTTGAGCAGGCCCAGCTCTGGGACCGGCCGAGGACCCGGGTCCCGATCGGAATCGCGGTCTCGGGCAAGAGCTCGTGCGAGCTGGCCGGTCACAAGGCCGACCTGATGGTCGCCGTCGAGCCCAAAGCGGAGTTGGGAGAGATGTTCGACGCCGCCGGCGGTTCGGGGAAGCCGCGGGTCGGACAGAGAAGATCCGCCCATTCATCGACGCGGGCTTTGGCGAGGTCGCGCTCGTACAGGTCGGGGCCGACTCTCAGGAGGTGTTCATCGGCTGGGCGCAGGAGACGCTGCTCCCCGCGCTGCGCTCGCTGTAGCAGCGTCCGCGCTCAGGACGTCGCGCGCAGGATCTCCGCCGTGACGGCGGTTGCCCCGCGGGCGCCCAGGGTGATCGTGTAGTGGTTGACGCCGGCCACCGGCACCGCGCGACGGTGCTCGGGGTCGGCAGCGGCCCACTCCTGCACGAGCGCCAGCGGCTGCATCGGGTGGGGATCGTCGACCATGCCGCGCTCGGCGCACAGCAGGGTCGCCGGGCCGGTCACGGCGCGCGCGCCGGGCCTGGACAAGAGGTCGCTGCCGTCAGGGCGCACGACCTCCGGATTGACCCGCGAACGCATCTGCGGCGGTGTCCCGGCGAGGTCATGGTCGGCGTAGCGCGCGAGGTCCTCGGCGGCCACGTCGGCACCGGCAATCGCCGGGTGCTCAGACCACCAGGCGCGATAGGCCTGTCGGTCGGCAAAGCTCATCCGCAGCCGGGTCAGCGCGGCGGCGAGAAACCTGTCGATGAACGCGTCGGGATCGGCGTGCTCAGAGCCCGGGATGGTGAGGCCACCGTCGACGAGCACGAGCCCGGTGACCCGCTCGGGGTGCGCGGCGGCCAGCGCGGCGGCGATGTAGGCGCCCAGCGAGTGGCCGACCACGAGGGCGCGCTCGAGGTCAAGCGCATCGAGCACCGCGATCATGTCGCGCACGTGGGCATCGATCCCGAATGGCGGCGGCAGCTCGCCGCTGTCGCCGCGCCCCCGGAGGTCGACGGCGGCCAGGCTCACCCGCCCCGCGAGAGCCCGGCTGACCGCGGCCCAGGTCTGGGAGCTGGCGGTGAT
>JALYTU010000594.1 GCA_030854125.1 Actinomycetota bacterium
GCGCGGACCGGCGCCCAGCTCGACGGCGTGGGCGGCCGCGCGCAGCGCGCGTGGCGCACCGGCGGAAAAGCTCTCGGGCCAGACCAGCGGCAGGTGCAGCTCGACGGCCTGCTCCTCGGCGATGCGACAAAGCTGCGCGATCTCCGCGTCGCTGCGCTCGCCGCGCAGCGCCGCCCCGGAGACCGGCACCCAGTCAAGCTCACCGAACGTGCGCTCGATGTGCTCGGCGGCCAGATAAGACAGCGGGCAGCCGACGTCGAAGAAGAACACAGGCCGGGTGCCGGGTCCCTGTCGCGAGCTGGTGAGGCGCCGCGGGTGCAGTAAGACGAGTTCGCCCATTCCGCACCCGAAACGACGGCGCGGCGCCAAACTGGCGCAAACTCCTCCCAATCGCCGTGGTCTGCGTTATGCTGGATCTCGGTAGGTGGAAATACGTCCAAACAGGGGGGAATCACCATTTCACACGTACCACCCCCAAAGCGGCATCCGTACGACCAGTGGTCTCCGGACGCCCGCGCGCTCGACCTCGTCGGCGACAAGTGGACCCTGCTCATCGTCCGTGACCTGATTCCCGGGCCGCGTCGGTTCGTCGAGCTGCAGCGCGTCCTGCCGGGGATCTCCACCGAGCAGCTTCGCTCCCGTCTGAACCGGATGGTTGCCGACGGAATGCTCACCCGGCAGCGCTATCGCGAGGTGCCGCCGCGCGTCGATTACGAGTTGACCGAGCGGGCTCGCGAGCTGGCCCCGATCCTCGGGGAACTGGCTCGCTGGGGCTACAACTGGGCCTGGAGTCAGCCCCGGCCATCGGAGAACATCGACCTCGGGGCCATCTTCCGGGTCATTCCGGGTCTGATCACCAGCGGCGCGACGGGTCTAGGCTCGGTGGCCCTGACGGTCACCGACGGTCACGCCGGAGCGCCGCTGGATTACCGCGTCACCCTCTCGGAGGCCGGAGCGACGGTCACCGAGGGCGACGGCGGCCCGGCTGACGCCAGTATCTCGGGCACCAGCGACGGGTGGATCACCGCCCTGGCTCCGCGGGGCGAGCGATCTGGGCTGACCGTGACCGGTGACCCCAAGCTCGCCGAGTCGTTGCTGGCGGCGTTCGCGCTGGCCGGAGACGAGCCGACCGTCCTTGCCGCACCCGCTGCCGAAACGGCATAGGCCACTCGCGCACCAGCACGCCCGCGCCGCTCCACCGGGGCGGCGTCGTGCTACCCGCCCCAGTGCCGGGCGCTTTCGTTTCCTTACTTGTTGGAGTACGTACGAGCGACGATGCGCGGGAACCGGCTGGCGTTGTTCTGCCCGATCAGCGCCGAAACGCTGGGCGCCACCCAACAGGCCTGGTGACCCTGGCTGAGCAGACCCGGCGCGATCGCGCCGGCGGGCTGCTCGCCGTTTCCCGGTGAGCCGGTGTTGTTGCAGTCCCAGGCGGGGAGCGCGAAGCTGCCCTTGTAATGCCCGCCGGCCGTGAACGCCCGGGTATCGGCCAGCCAGAGCGGCGGCGGATAGACGTTGCCGCGGTTGTCGGCGTCACGGTTGGCGGCGAACGACAGTGTCTCGGCGCCGACCGGACCGAACTGGCGCAGGTAGTGGCCGGTGCCCACGGTGCCGAACGTGCTCGTCGTCGCCGCGAGGCCGCCGGCGCCGTTGGAGATGAAGTCCGAGATCAGCTGCTGATGCAGCGACAGCCAGGTCAGCACCGGGTTGAGCTGTCCGAGGAACGGACCGAGTGATGCGAGCAGCGGCGTGGTCCCCCTGAGGACGTCGCGCACGGCGGGCAGCCCGGTCTTGGATGCGGTGATCAGCGGCCCGAGGTTGGTGAAGAAGGACTTCAGGTAGGGCGAGAGCACGCGCACCGCGGCGAGTGTCGGACGCAGCTGCTGGGAGACCGGAACCAGCTCGCGGAGCAGCGGATCGGTGTTGCGCGCGAAGCTCTGCAGGCGCGTCATCGTCGACTTGGTCTCATTCAGGAAGGTCGGGAAGACATGGAAGGTGGCGGCGATCGAGTTCGCGTTGGCCGCCGTCGTCTGGAAGGTCTGCTCACCGGTGGTGATCAGCGAGCGCAGCGCGCTCCGGCTGTGGTCAAGCGCGGCGAAGACGGTGCCGCCGTTGCGGACCAGGTTGACAACCGCGCTGTGCTGGACGTCGAGGACCTGCAGCAGGTTGGTCGCGTCGGCCGCGAACGCGGGCAGGTTGCCGATCACCGAGGAGAGGTTCTGATCGTTGTTCTTGACCGAGATCGCGAGCTGCTGCTGCCACTGGCGGAACGCCGCCCGGGTGCGGGGGTCCAGCGCGTTGAAGATCTGGTCCAGCTGCACGGCGTTCTGGACGTTGGAGCGTGCCAGCAGGGCCCCGTCGGCCAGCATTGGTGAGCGCGGCGTGCCGGGCGCGAGCTGGACGTAGGTCTCGCCGAGGATCGTCTTCTGACGCAGGATCGCCCGCGTGTCGCGGTGGATCGGAGCGAACGAGTTGTTCATCTGGATCGTGGCGATCGTGCGGTTCCCGTGCGGGTCCAGGGACTTGGCGATCACCTTGCCGACCGACACGCCGGCGATCCGGACGTCGGCCTCGTTGGCGAGCTGGCTGGAGTCCGGGAAGGCGACCTCGAAGCGGTAGCCCTGCGGATTGAACGGGATCCCACCGCCGAAGGACAGCCACAGGAACAGCAGCAGGCCCACGCAGGAGAGCGCGAACAGCACCATGCTGAGGATCTTGGTCAGTGAGGGAGCGCCGGTGTCCATATCAGGGCTTGAGCGGGCTGGTCAGGGA
>JALYTU010000057.1 GCA_030854125.1 Actinomycetota bacterium
GGGCCAGGAAGGCGGGAATCGCGGAGGCGATGAACATCTCCCCCTCGCCATGGCCGACGATCAGCGGGCACTCCCGACGGGCGCCCACGAGCACGCCCGGCTGCTCGGCGGTCATGGCCACGAACGCGTAGTGGCCCCGCAGCTCACCGTAGGCCAGGCGGACCGCCTCCAGCAGGTCACCGTCGTAGTGATGGGCGACGAGGTGGGCGATCACCTCGGCGTCGGTCTCGGAGGTGAAGACCGCCCCGTCAGTCAGCAGCCGGGCCTTGAGCGCGATGTAGTTCTCGACGATCCCGTTGACGACGATATGCACCGAGTCGGTGGTATCGAAGTGCGGGTGCGCGTTCTCCTCGGTGACGCGGCCATGGGTCGCCCACCGGGTGTGTCCGATCCCTGTTCCGGGCTCCGGGCGCTCGGCCACGGCGACTGGAGCCTCGGCGCCGGCGGCCCGCTCGCGGGCGTCAATCGCGGTGCGCAGGGCGCTGAGGTTGCCAACCGCCCGCACGGCGTCGATTCGGTCTCCGCTCAGGATCGAGATGCCCGCGCTGTCATAACCACGGTATTCGAGCTTCTCCAACCCGGCCAGAAGCACGGGGCGGACTTTCTTCGGACCTACGTAGCCGACGATGCCGCACATACGAATCGCTCCTCGCTTGACGCCGCGCGAGCCGCTCTGCAAGGCGCCCACAGCTGATCGGCTGATGAATTTTAGGGCTTCCGACAAAGCAGGTGATGGGATTGGGTGGTCGGCTCGTGGATGCCAGCCGCCGCACGGAAGCGCGGCCATAGCAGCGCTATGGCGAGCGAGCGGGTAGGGTCTGGCGCCGCGAGACGGCCGCACAAGACCGTCAGATGCAATGTCGGGAGCCCTTACCCGCCGGTGCGGCCGTGCTCAGCCGACGAGGCTGGCGCCCAGCTCACCACGGACGGCGTCGGCGAGCCGGCCACAGACCGCGTCGGTCTCCTGCACGCTGGGCGCCTCGACCATCACCCGGATCAGCGGCTCGGTTCCCGACACGCGGACGAGCACCCGGCCGCGACCCTGCAGCGCCGCGTCCTCGTCGCCGATCATCGCTTGGACGGTGGCGGACTCCATCGTGCGCAGCAGCGCCGGCCGATCAGCGGCCCGGATGTTGACCAGGCGCTGGGGCAGCTTGGCCATCGCGCCGCGGTCGTGCAGATCGCCGCCGTCGAGCGCCTCGAGGGTCAGCAGGGCGCTGGCGATGCCGTCGCCGCTGGGCCCGAAGCCGAGTTCGATGATGTGGCCCGACTGCTCGCCGCCGAGCGTCCACCCCCGGCGTCGCAGCTCATCCAGAACGTAACGGTCACCGACGGCGGTGCTCGCGACCTGGACTCCGGCGTCGGCCATCGCGCTGTGAAAGCCGTAGTTGGTCATGACCGTGACGGCGACGCCGCCGCCCGTCAGTCGGCGGCGCGCGTGCAGGTGGACGGCGGCCAGCGCGATCAGCTCGTCCCCGTCGACGACGGTGCCGTTGCGGTCGACCGCAAGCACGCGGTCACCGTCCCCGTCGAAGGCGAACGCCATCTCGTGCCCCCCTTCGCGCACGCGCTCGATCACCGCCTCCAGGTGGGTGGAGCCGACGCCGGCGTTGATGTTGCGCCCGTTGGGCGCGTCGGCGATCGTCTCGACCTCCGCCCCGAGGCGGCGGAAGATCTCCGGGGCGGCGCGGTGGGTGGCGCCGTGAGCGCAATCCAGCAGGATCCGGCGTCCGGTCAGGTCCAGGTCCGCAAAGCGTGTGTGGAGCTCGCGCAGATAGTCCTCCAGCGCGCCGTGGAGCGGACGCACGCGCCCGATCCGGCCCGGAGGCGGCGCCGGCTGCGCGAGGGCGGCCTCGATCGCATGCTCGGCGTCGTCGTCGAGCTTGAACCCATCCGCGGCGAACAGCTTGATGCCGTTGTCCTGGAAGGGGTTGTGCGACGCCGAGATGACCGCGGCCAGGTGCAACCCGTGACGGCGCAGCAGCAGGGGTGCCGCCGGGGTTGGCAGGACACCGCCGAGCAGCGCGTCACCGCCGGCAGAGGCGACACCGGCGGCAATCGCCGCCTCGAGCATCTCCCCCGACTCGCGGGTGTCACGAATGATCAGCACCTGCGGGCGCTCGTGGTCGCAGCGGGTGACCGCAGCGCGGGCCAGCGCGAGCGCGAGCTCCGCGGTGAGGAAGTCCCCGGCGCGGCCGCGAACTCCGTCCGTGCCGAACAGTTGGCGCGGCATGGGACTGGTGGGCGCTAGCGCTTGGAGAACTGCGGGCGCTTGCGGGCCTTCTTCAGACCGGCCTTCTTGCGCTCCTTGACCCGCGGGTCACGGGTGAGGAAGCCGCGCTTCTTCAGTTCGCCGCGCAGATTCGGATCGGCGACGAGCAACGCGCGCGAGATGCCGTGTCGCAGCGCACCCGCCTGGGAGGAAACACCCCCGCCGTGCATACGAGCCACGACGTCCATGCGGGAGTCGTACCCGACCGTCTCCAGCGGCTGCCGGATGTTCCGGCGCAGCGTGTCGCGGGGGAAGAATGTCTCGAGATCCTTGCCGTTGATCGTGTAGCTGCCGCTGCCGGGACGCAGGATCACTCGGGCGACGGCGGTTTTGCGCTTGCCGGTCGCGGTGTAGCGAGCACCGGCGGCGAGATCGATCGCCGCGTCGGCGATCGGCTTTGACTCCTCCTCGGAGTCGTGATCGCCGTTGCGTGCGGCCTCCTCGGCCTCGGCCTCGGCCGCGGCGCGGGCCTCGGCGTCGAGAAATTCGTCGCTGTCGGAGACGAGATCCGGAATCAGATCGGCACCGGGGATCTCGGGACGCTGGCGCGGCGCGATCTCCTGGTCATCGTCGTCATCCGCCGGCGTGGCGTCGGGCTGGTCAGGTGCCGAAGCGGCGGGCTGCTCGGCGACGGGCGGGTCAGCGGCGGACGGGACAGCGGCGGACGATGGGTCGGCCACCGGGGGTGAGACGGGCTCGTCGGCGGGCGGAGCGGCAGCGGGCTCCTGCGTCACCGGCCCAGCCACGGGCGGCTCGTCGGCGGAGGCAGGCTCCTGCGCGGCCCGGGTGGGCTCGGGTTCCGGGGTGGCGGGCTCGGGTTCCGGGGTGGCGGGCTGCTCGGGGGTAGCGGGGGTCTCCTCGGCGGGGGTGCCGGGCTCGTCGTTGCGCTGGTCGTCCACGTCGCTCACTGCGAAAGCTCCATCGGTTGAGGCTGCTGGGCGGCGTGCGGATGTTCGGGACCGGCGTAGACCTTCAACTTGGTGATCTGGCGCCGCGAGAGTCGGTTGCGCGGCAGCATCCCCTTGACGGCGATCCGGATGACCTCTTCGGGACGGCGGTCAAGCATCTCCTGCAACGTGCGCGACTTCAGGCCACCCGGATATCCGGAATGGCGGTAGTAGCGCTTGTCGGTGAGCTTCTTACCGGTGACCGAGATCTTCTCGGCGTTGACGACGATCACGAAATCGCCCGTGTCCACGTGGGGCGTATAGGTGGGCTTGCGCTTGCCGCGCAGGGTGTCGGCGATCTGCGTCGCGAGACGTCCCAGCGTCTGGCCGGTGGCGTCGACGATGAGCCAGTTGCGCTCGCGGTCTGTCGGTTTGGCTACGTAGGTCTTCATGGCACGCATCGGCCGCGCGGGACTCGCGCGGACTGCGGCGATGATAGTAGGTCTCCCATGGTGACCCCGGGTCGCACCCGGCGGACTACATTCACGCCATGCGGCTCTCCATCCGTGCCCGGCGGCTGGGCTACCGGATCGCCTTTCGCGTCCTGCAGGTGGCCTGGTTCCTGCGGCGCCCGCGCAAGAGCGGAATCAAGTGCCTGATCACCAATCGCGGGCGGATCCTGCTCGTACGCCACACCTACGGCGCGCGCGCCTGGGACCTGCCCGGTGGCGCGATGAAACGCGGGGAGCCGCCCCTGCATGCGGCGCGGCGCGAGATGCAGGAGGAGCTCGGCCTGGGAGATGCGAGCTGGCGTCCCGCCGGCGAGCTGCGCGGCTCAGACAGCTTCCGCCATGACGTCATTCACTGCTTCCGGGCGGACCTGCCCGAGCCGACGGTGCAGCCCGACCCGGTCGAGCTGGCCACGACGCAGTGGTTCGCACCCACCGCGCTCCCGTCCGAGCTCGCCCACTATGTGCGGCCGGTGCTTGAGCAGGCGGTCCCGGCAACCGGCGGGATCTGACGCCCGCAAGCGGGGGTCTACTCCCACTCGATCGTGCCGGGTGGCTTGCTGGTGATGTCGAGCACGACCCGGCCGACGGAACGAATCTCGTTGATCATCCGCGAGGCGATTCGCTCGAGCAGGTCATAGGGCAGCCGGGCCCAATCGGCGGTCATCGCGTCGTCACTGGTCACCGCTCGGATCGCGATCACGTTGCCGTAGGTGCGCTCGTCGCCCTGAACACCCACGGTCCGGATGTCGGGCAGAACGCAGAAGGACTGCCAGAGATCCCGATACAGGCCGGCCTGGCGGATCTCGTCCTGGAGAATCGCGTCGGCCTCGCGCAGCGTGTCCAGGCGCTCCCGGGTCGCCTCGCCGCCAACCACCCGGATGGCCAGCCCCGGTCCGGGGAAGGGCTGGCGCCAGACCAGACGCTCGGGAAGGCCGAGCTCAGCGCCGACGGCGCGGACCTCGTCCTTGAACAGCGCCCGCAGGGGCTCGACGAGCGTGAACTCCAGGTCCTCGGGCAGCCCGCCGACGTTGTGATGGGACTTGATCGTCGCCGTGCCGGTCCCGCCGCCGGACTCGATCACGTCCGAGTAGAGGGTGCCCTGCACCAGGAAGCCGACGTCGTCGAGCTTGTCGGCCTCCTCCTCGAACACGCGGATGAACTCGGCGCCGATCAGCTTGCGCTTGCGCTCGGGATCGCTGACCCCGGCGAGCTTGGCCAGGAAGCGCTCCTCGGCGTCCACGGCGACGAGCGGAACCTTGAAGTGGTCGCGGAAGGCCAGGACGACCTGCTCACCCTCGTTCTTGCGCATCAGGCCGTGGTCGACGAACACGCAGGTCAGCTTGTCCCCGATCGCCCGGTGCACGAGCAGCGCGGCGACACTGGAGTCCACGCCGCCCGAGAGGCCGCAGATCGCCCGTCCCTCCCCCACCTGGGCCTTGATGCGCGCGATCTGCTCCTCGATCACCGAGGCGGCGCTCCAGGTCCCCGCACAGCCACAGATGTCGATCAGGAAGTTGGACAGCACCTGCTGGCCGTAGGGGGTGTGGACGACCTCGGGGTGGAACTGGATCCCATAGATCCGACGCTCAGCCGATTCGAACGCCGCGACCGGCGATGCGGTCGAGGACGCCAGCGCGGTGAAGCCGGCCGGCGGTGCGAACACGGTGTCGCGGTGCGACATCCAGCACGACTGCTCGTCGGGCGTGCCCGCCAGAAGCCGACCGGTCTCGGTCACCGACAGCTGCGAACGTCCGAACTCACCCACCTCGGCGCCCTCGACCTCGCCGCCGAGCCCGAGGGCGAGCAGCTGCATGCCGTAACAGATGCCGAGCACCGGAACCCCGAGCTCGAGCAACGCGGCCTCCAGGGGCGGGGCGCCGTCGGCGTACACCGAGGCGGGACCGCCCGACAGGATCACGCCCCGCGGCCGGCGGCGAGCGACCTCCTCGGCCCCCACGTGATGGGGCAGCAGCTCCGAGAACACGCCGCATTCGCGCACGCGGCGTGCGATCAGCTGCGAATACTGTCCGCCATAGTCAAGGACGATGACCTCGTCGGTGGTGGCCGGAACTTCGGCGCTGACGTCCTCGGACGGAACCTCGCTGCCGAGCGCGTGGTCATCGGACAGCGCCGCATCGGCCGCCGCCATCACGTCGGCGGACGGGCGGTGGGTGCGATCCGGGCGAGCCGGAGCGTGAGGGTCCGCGGCGGATCCGCTCCTGTCGCCGCCCGGCGAGGTCACCGATGGCCCAACGCTAGTCGGGCCCACTAGTCGGCGACGCCGACCGCAGCTGTCCGGCCGCCCGCACCCATGCCGACGCCCTGCTCGCGCTGGAGCTGCTTGCCTTCGGTCTGCAACGAGGGGGCGACCATCAGCTCGGCACGGTTGAACTCGGCGATGTCGCGGTAGCCGCACGTCGCCATCGAGGTGCGCAGGCCGCCCATCAGGTTGAAGGTGCCGTCGTTCTCACGTGCGGGACCCTTGACGATCTCCTCGAGCGTCCCGTTCTGCTTGGTCGCCACGCGGGTGCCCCGCGGGAGCGTGGGATGGAAGGTCGCCATGCCCCAGTTGTAGCCGCGGCCCGGGGACTCGTAGGCGCGGGCGAGCGCGGAGCCGAGCATGACCGCGTCCGCGCCACAGGCGATTGCCTTGGCGATGTCACCGCCGTTGCGCATCCCGCCATCGGCGATGACCTTGACGTAGTCACCGGTCTCGAGCATGTGCTGCGAGCGTGCGGCGGCGACATCGGCGATTGCGGTCGCCTGCGGCACACCGATCCCGAGCACGCCGCGGGTTGTGCAGATCGCGCCCGGCCCGACCCCGACGAGCACACCGGCGGCGCCGGTCCGCATCAGGTGCAGACCCGTGTGATAGGAGGCGCAGCCGCCGACCACGACCGGCGTCGGCGCGAGCTCGCGAATGAACTCCTTGAGGTTCAGCGGCGGCCGGGACTCGTCACGCGACACGTGCTCGGCCGACACGACCGTGCCCTGGATGACGAGGATGTCCAGTCCGGCCTCGAGCGCCGCCTCGTAGTGGGTGCGCACCTTCTGAGGGGTGAGCGAGGCGGCGGCGACGACGCCGTGGGACTTGATCTCCTTGATCCGCTGGACGATCAGGTCAGGCTTGACCGGCTCGCGGTAGATGTCCTGCATCTCGCGGGTCGCGATGTCACTCGAGAAGGTGGAAACGCGCTCGAGCTGTTCGTCGGCGTCCTCGTAGCGGGTGTAGATGCCCTCGAGGTTGAGCACGGCGAGGCCACCGAGCTTGCCGATCAGCCCCGCGCTGTCGGGGGAGACGACGCCGTCGAGCGCGGCCGCCAGCAGCGGCAACTCGAAGCGGTAGGGCCCGAGCGTCCACGTGATGTCGACGTCATCGGGGTCGCGGGTGCGGCGCGACGGGACGATCGCGATGTCGTCGAAGCCGTACGCCCGGCGGGCCTTCTTTCCGCGTCCGATCTCGACTTCCATCTCAGGAGCGTAGCCCGCGCTGCGGACGAATCGTGGGGGTCCTGGCGGCAACCATTCGGGACGTCGATGCTAGCAGCGGCATCGACCGATTCCCGATGCCCGAACACACGAAAAATGCGCCAGCCAGCGGCCTGGATGGACAAGTGAACCGGTCCGCGTCGCCACTCGCGCAGGGGGCCCAGCTCAGCCGATTTCGGCGCCGACCCCGAGTCGCTCGGCCGCGACCTCGCCGAGCAGACGCTCGACCCGGGCCGGGTCGATGATCCCCGCCCCGAAGTGCTGAGTGGACTCCGCGCCGCAGGCAACCCCGAAACGCAGGCAGTCCACCGGCTCGTGCCCGGCGTAACGCGACGCGACGTAGCCGGCCAGGAACGCGTCTCCCGAACCGACCACCGAGCGGGCCTCCTGCTCCTCCACGCAGACCCGGTAGAGCGCCGGCGTGCCGTGCTCCAGGACACGGGCGTAGCAACCGTCGGAGACCGTCATGATCGCCTCGCGCGCACCCTGGCGGGTCATCTCGACCACGGCCTGAGCGCGATCGTCGACGTCGTTGAACTCCTGACCGACGAGCTCCTCTGATTCCAGCTCGTTCGGGGACACGAGATCGGGCTCGGCCCGCATCGCCAATCGTAACGGCTCACCGTCGCTGTCGATCACCGTCGTGACCCCGAGCCGCCGCACCTCGCGGATCAGGTCCAGGTACACGTCGGGGGCCACCCGGCGCGGCAGGCTGCCGGCGAACACGCAGATGCTCGCTCCCTTGGCCAGGTAGAGCAGCTTCTCGCGGAACAGCTCGAGCTCCTGGTCAGAGATCGCCGGGCCGCGCTCGTTGATCTCGGTGTGCGACCCGGTGGTGGGATCCAGGACGACGGTGTTGGTCCGTGACTCGTCGTGGATGCGCACGAAGTCATTGAGAATCGACTCGCTCCCGAGCACCTCGACGATCCGCGTGCCGGTTGCCCCGCCGGCGAGGCCGGTGGCGATCACCGGCTGGCCGAGCTGCTTGAGCGCGCGCGCGATGTTGACCCCCTTGCCTCCGGGCATCGTCGTCTGGTCGACGGTACGGTGACGACGCCCGGGCGTGAAGCTCGGGACCTCCAGGGTCTTGTCGATCGCCGCGTTGAGCGTGACGGTGATGATCATGCGGCCTCCAGTTCCCGCCTGGCCTCGCTCGTGCGACGGCGATGACGGACCCCCAAAGCTACCGCGACCAGGGCTCCGGCGGCCAGCGCGATGAGTACGAGCGTCAGCGGACGCGTCAGGAATCGCCCGGCCAGCGTCAGCACGGACACGGCCGGCACCGAGCGGGCGAGCAGCAGCGGCAGCCGATCCACAGGCCGTCCGTTGACGAGCACGATGGCGCTGCCCAGCGCTGTCCCGCGGCGAAGCGGCCCGGTCACCACGCGTGGCGCCCGCAGGCGAACGGTGACCCGGTCAGCGCGGTTGAAGATCCTCGTCAGACCGCGCGCCGCGATCAGCGCCGGCGTCAGGCCGGGCTGATCGGTGACCGTCGGGCGGGCCAGCACCTCGCCCTCACGCACGGGCGTGCGCTGGCGGAAGGTGGAGAAGCCCCAGTCGAGCAAGGCCAGCGTGTTCGCATCCCGGGCCGACTCGCTCGTCGTGCCCAGCACTGAGCTGACCAATCTCATGCCGCTTCTGTGCCCCGAGGCGACCAGCACGTAACCGGCGGCCGCGGTATGCCCGGTCTTGACGCCGTCGATCCACGGGTATTCGCGCACCAGCGTGTTGCGGTTGATCACGTCTCGGACGTGGCTGCCGGAATGCAGAACGGCGTGCCCGAGCGCGACGACCCGGGCAAAGAAGGCCGAGTGGCCGAGGTCGTAGGCCGCAAGCCGGTTGAGGTCTGACGCCGATGAGTGATTGCCGACCGTGTCGAGCCCGCTCGGGGTCGCATAGTGCGTGTGGCGCAGTCCCAGCTGGCGAGCGCGCTCGTTCATCATCGCCACGAAGCGGGCGATCGAGCCGTGTCCCAGGTTGTAGGCGAGATCCTCGGCGGCGTCGTCGGCGCTGGGCAGCATCAGCGCGATCAGCAGGTCATGCACGCTCATCCGCTCCCCGGGCACGAGGCCGATCTGAGAATCGACCGGCGCCGGGACGTAGTTGTTCTGCGTGAACACCGTACCGAGGTGGTGGACGTGCTCAAGCGTGATCAGCGCGGTCATCAGCTTGGTTGTGCTGGCCACGGCCAGCTCGTCCTGGGCGCGATCGGCGTATAGCGTCTGGCCGGTGGCCGGGGCGTACAGGGCGGCGGCACGGACCGTGAGCCGCGGGACCGGCGCCGCAAGCGCGGCCGGAGCGATGGCGGCGCCGACCAGCAG